>CAYSAR010000244.1:0-3575 GCA_964428985.1 uncultured Gemmatimonadaceae bacterium
GCTCGCCGATCCGGAGTTATACGACGGCACGCCCGAAGGCGCGCGCACGGCGGGGCGGCTCGACCAGGAACTCGCGCGCGCGAGGAAGGAACTCGACGCCGCGATGGCGGCGTGGGCGGAGCTGGCGAGTTAACGACGGCGCGAGCGCGCCGCCACTCAGGCCGCGTCCGGCCGGAGCTGCGCGTACTCCTTGATCGCCTGCTTCAGCGCGAGCCGAGCCGACATCTCGAGCTCGTAGTCGAGTGCGATCTCGCCGAACTGCGCGCTCCCATGCCGCTTGAATCGCGCGCCGGCCGCGTCCGAGGCGGCATGCCGGCGCCCATACTCCCGCGCCGACATCCAGAGCGCGTTCGCGGCATGCCACCACGCCTCGCTCTCCTTCCCCTTCCCCGCCGCCGCCGCGAGCTCGTAGCGCAGCACCTGGTCGCCGAGGTGCCGATCGGCGAGCGCCGCATGCTCGCACGCCGCGCCGAACTCCACGTCCTCCGCGCCGATCGCGAGCAGGCGACTGAGTCGCTCGTGCTGATGGCAGCTCTCCTTCGCGCTGCGGAAGAGCGCATCGGCGATGTCGCAGAGTGGGTGCGCCGAGGGCGTCGCGCCACGTTGGGGCGCCTTCGCGCTGCCGGTGCGAGTCGTCGTGGATGTCGTCCGGTTCGGCATGCCTGCACCTGCCCGCGGGGGAATGGGGGTGTTCAACCTCGCGAGAGGGACGGCGGGAAATCAAGCGCCGTCACGGCGCGCCGATCCGAGGCCCGCCCACCGTCCCGCGCACCGCGCCGGCCCGGACCACCATCGGCCAGTACACGTCGCGACGCTGGACCGCGCCCCACCGCTCGGCGAGCGCCGCCTCGAATCGCGCGACGGACTCGGCCCCTCGCGCGCGCAGGGATCGCTGCGTCGCGGACCACGTGCGGAGGAAACCGATGTACTGCTCGAGCGACCACTGCTCGTGCATCTCGATCGGCGGCGGCACGAGTTCGTCGATCGGCAGCGCGAGCGAGCGGTACCCTTCGTGGATCAGGTGATGCTCGTGCGGCCAGTACGATCCGAGCGTGACGTCGTGATGGTAGCGCACGAGCTCGTCGATCTCGGGCGCGACGCGGCTGTGCCCGTACGCGAACGCCGCGAGCACGCCACCCGGCTGGAGCACGCGCCGCACCTCGCGCACGAACGCCGGGAGGTCGAACCAGTGCAGTGCCTGCCCGACGGTGACGAGCTGCGCGGTCCCGGCCGCGATGCTCGTCTCGTAGCTCGTGACCTCGTACGTGATGCGCGGGTGCGGGGTCGCGTTCGCGATCTGCTCGGCGCTCGCATCGGTCGCGACGACGCGCGCGAATCGCGTCACGAGGCCGTGCGCGACCTGGCCATTGCCCGTGCCCGCATCCCACGCCTGCTGGGTACCGGGCGCCGCGACCGCGAGCCAATGGAAGAGCGCGACCGGGTACTTCGGTCGATACGCCGCGTACTGCGCGGCGTGCGAGGAGAAGTGATCGGCGAACGTGGCGGCGTCCGCGGCATCCGACGTCGCGGGACGCGGCCGTGCGCCGGCGTCGCCCGACGTCACGGCGACTCGTCGTCCGCCGCGACGACCGCCACGAGGTCGCCGCGCCGACTGAGCGCGATTCGGCTCAGGCCCTTCACGCCGAGATGCGAGAAGTCGGCGACGACATCCCAGCGTCCGCCGACCCAACGCAGCAGCGACGAGCCGTTCGTCGTGATGAGCGCCCCGCCAGGCGTCCAGACATGGTACTCCGACCCGCGCGGCAGCGGCGCGACACGACGCACCGCGTGCGTGCGCACGTCGACCTCGCTCACCCACGCCGTGTCACCGCGCGCGGCGCCCATCTGCACGAACGTGAACGCGTCGCGCCCCGGCACGCGCACGAGCGCGCGGCCGATGTTGCGCGCGAGCGTGTCCGCGCGCTCCGTGCGCACATCGGCGAAGACGAGCGCGTTCGGGGAACCGAGCACGAACGTGCCGACCGTGTTCTCACTCGCCCACACGTGGTAGCCGACCGGCTTGAGCGCGGTCAGCACGAGCGATGGCGCGCCGCCGTCGAACGGGAACTTCCAGAGCCGCTGCGTCGAATCGGGCAGCTCGACGCGGATCACCGAGAAGTGGCGCGCGTCGGGCATCGGCGTCGCCGAGTACTCACTCTGCGGTGTCTCCGTCACGCGCATGGCCCGCCCGCCGGTGACCGGCACCCGCCAGATGTCAGAGGGGCCATCGTCGTGCACCGCCGTGAAGAGCACCCATGCCCCATCGGCCGTGAACGCGGGTTGATTGTCGTAGCCGGCGCGACGCGTGACGTTGCGCGGCTGGCCGATCTGGAGCGACGACCCGCTCTCGCGCACCGACGCGACCCAGATGTCCGTGCCGCCCTGCGCGGCTGAGGACTCCGGCATCGACAGCGCCGCCATTCCCGCGAGGACCACTGCAAGCCGCGCGTGCATCACGCCTCCCCGTTCAGCCGTGGACAATCCCTCGACACTCCCCGAAGCCGATCCGTACCGCACCGTCGCGTTCGCACCAGCCGCGCATGATGACCTCGTCCCCATCCTCGAGGAACGTGCGGCGCTCGCCATTCGGCAGCTCGACCGGCTCGGTGCCGCGCCACGCGAGCTCGAGCAGGCACCCGCGCTCCGCCTTGTTCGGGCCCGACACGGTCCCGCTCGCGATGAGGTCCCCCGGCCGGAGGTTGCAGCCGTTGCTCGCATGGTGCGTCAGCATCTGCGCGAGCGACCAGTACATGCGCTCGAACGTCGTGCGGCTGAGGCGCACCGCCGGCGCGCCAGCGTCTCGCATCTGCGGCGTGCGCAGCAGTACCTCGAGCGAGATCGCGAAGCCGCCGCGTGACCGGTCAGCGTCATGCGTGAGGTACGGCAGCGGTGACGGTTCGTCGGCACCGCGCGCGCGCGTCGGCACGCGGAACGGCTCGAGCGCGTCCATCGTCACGAGCCAGGGCGAGATCGTCGTCGCGAAGTTCTTCGCGAGGAACGGTCCGAGCGGCTGGTACTCCCACGCCTGGACGTCGCGCGCCGACCAGTCGTTCACGAGCACGAGCCCGGCGAGGTGCGACTCGGCGTCGGCGAGCTGGATCGGCGCCCCGAGCACGTTGCCGGTGCCGATGAACGCGCCGACCTCGAGCTCGTAATCGATGCGACGGCTCGGCGAGAACGCCGGCGGTCCCTGCGGGTTCGCCGCGACCTGCCCGCTCGGGCGCTTCACGCCGGTGCCGCTCACGACGATCGACGAGGCGCGTCCATGGTAGCCGATCGGCACGTGCCGATAGTTCGGCAGCAGCGGGTTGTCGGGACGGAACATCGAACCGACGTTCGTCGCATGGTCGATCGACGCGTAGAAGTCGGAGTAGTCGCCGATCTCGCACGGCACCGCCATGTCGACATCGGCGATCGCGACGAGCAGCGCCTTATCGTCCTTCGCGCGGCGCCCCTCGGCCGTGCCCTCCTCGAGCATCGCCGAGACCCGCTCGCGCAGGGCGCGCATCGCGGCGCGGCCGAGGCCGATGACGCCGTTCAGCGTCGTGCCGGCGCACGCTTCGACGAGCTCCGCC
>CAYSAR010000245.1:0-3563 GCA_964428985.1 uncultured Gemmatimonadaceae bacterium
AGATCGGCGAGCACGTCGCCGCGTTGATCGAGGACGGCTCGACGCTGCAGATGGGAATCGGCGCGATCCCCGACGCCGTGCTCGCGCGCCTGCACGATCGCCGCGACCTCGGCGTCCACACGGAAATGTTCAGCGACCGTCTCGTCGACCTCGTCGAGTCCGGAGCGGTGACGAACCGGCTCAAGGTCGTGTCGCCTGGCCTCATTCGCACGAGCTTCGTGCTCGGGTCGCGCCGCGTGTTCGACTTCGTCGATGACAACCCCGAGGTCGAGTTCGTCGGTTGCGACCGCACGAACGACACCGCACAGATCGCGCGCAACCCGAAGGTCGTGGCGATCAACAGCGCGATCCAAGTCGACATCACCGGACAGGTCTGCAGTGATTCCATCGGCCGACGCATCTACTCGGGAATCGGCGGGCAGATGGACTTCATCCGCGGCGCCGCGCGGTCGGTCGGGGGCAAGCCGATCATCGCGCTGCCGTCGACGGCGAAGGGGGGCACGATCTCGCGCATCGTGCCGACGCTGGATCCCGGCGCGGGCGTGGTGACGACGCGCGGGCACGTGCATTGGGTGGTCACCGAGCACGGGGCGGTGAACCTGCACGGGAAGACGCTGCGGGAGCGGGCGAGGCTGCTGGCGTCGATCGCGGATCCCCGTTTCCGCGAGAGACTCCTGAGTTCAGCGTGATGCGGGGTGCGGGGGCGGACTCGAGATGCGATGAGTGATGCGAGAGGCGAGAGACGAGGAAGGATGCGGGGCCTCGAGTCTCGACTCTCGACTCACTCACCGCATCTCGAGTCCCCCCACGCACCCCGCACCCCCCACCCCCCGCATCGCAGTCACACTGTGACACGAGAGAAGGCGCAGTTCCTTGACAGGCCAAACAAGCCGTCCTACTGTATGGCCACACCAACACACTAAATGTTCAACTCCATCGACCCCCGCAGTCCCACCCCGATCTACGCCCAGATCGCCATCAGCGTCCGCATCGCGGTCGGGAGCGGCGAGCTGCGCGCCGGAGAGGCGTTGCCCTCGGTGCGGGCGCTCGCGATGAAGCTGCGCGTCAACCCCGCGACGGTGGTGCAGGCGTATCGCGAGCTCGAGCGCGAAGGGATCGTCGAGATGCGCCAAGGTGCGGGCACGTTCGTCGCCCCGGTGTCAGCCGAGCTGCGCAGCCGCGAGAGGTCGACGACGGCGCGGCGCTTCGTGCAGCAGATGCTCGCCGAGGCCGGCCGCCTCGGCCTCTCCCCCGCCGAGTTGCGGGATGCCATCGACAAGGAACTGAGGGATCCCAAGTGACCGAAGCGATTCGAATCCGCGGGCTCGCATGGAAGGCCGGACGCGACTTCGCGATCCAGGACATGAACCTCACCGTGCCGACGGGAGCGATCTACGGTTTCCTCGGTCCCAACGGCGCTGGCAAGACGAGCACGATCCGTCTCCTGCTCGGGATGATGAAGCCGTACGCCGGCTCCATCGAGGTGCTCGGGCACCACGTGCCGGCCGAGTCGCATCGTGCGCTCGCGCGGCTCGGTTACGTGCCGGAGCGACTGCATCTCTACCAGACGCTCACGGTGAAGGAGACGATCGCGTTCCGTCGCGCCTTCTACCCGACGTTCGACGACGCCGAGGCCGAGCGTCTGCGCGAGCGCTTCGGGCTGCGACCGCATCAGGTGATCAGCAAGCTGTCGAAGGGCGAGAGCGGGAAGCTCATGATGCTCCTCGCGCTCGCGCAACGCCCCGAGCTGCTCGTGCTCGACGAACCGACCGACGGCCTCGACCCCGTGCTGCGCCGCGAACTGCTCGCGTCACTCGTGGAATACGTGAGCGAGCGCAACGCGACCGTCTTCATCTCGAGCCATCTCGTGCACGAGCAGGAACGCATCTGCGACTGGATCGGCGTCATGGACCGCGGCCGCCTCATCGCCGAGCTGCCGATGCAGGAGTTCCGGAGCGGCATCAAGCGGGTGCGCCTCGCGCAGGCGCCGGCGACCGGGGAGGGGGCGCCGTTCACGGTGCTCCACCGCGAGCCGGTCAGCGATCGTGTCGAGGAGTGGGTCGTGCGCGGCTGGCGACCCGAGATGCATGCGTGGTTCGCGCAGTCGCAGGTTGAGGTGCGCGACATCCTCGATCTGGACCTTGAAGAGAGCTTCGTCGAACTGCTGCGCGGCGCGCGCGGCGCAACGGTGGGAGGCCGCTGATGTTCCGCCAGATCTTCATCACCCATTTGCGCTGGACGCGGATGATGGTCGCGCTCATGACCGTCGCGGCGTTCATCGTGCCGGCGGCCGCGTGGAGCATGGGCGGCAACCGCGTGCTCGACCCGACGCGTCCGACCGCGGTGATCGCCGGCTTCGAGACCGTGGGGCCGATGATCCTCGCGGTCGCGTTGCTGGGCTCGTTCCTGCTCGCGGCGTATCCGTGGACGATGGACGCGGCGTCGCGGCATGTGCTGCCGCTCTCGCTGCCGCTTCCCTGGCGGCACTACGTCACGATGCGATTCGGCGCCGGCGCGCTGCTCCTGCTCCTGCCGACGATCGCGCTCTGGCTGGGCTCGATGATCGTGCTCGCGATGGTCGAGCTGCCCCCGACGCTCCGCGCCTACCCGACGGCGCTCGCGCTGCGGTTCCTTGCCGCGTGCCTCCTGACGTATGCCTCCATCTTCGCGCTCCAGTACCTCGCCGGTCGCCGTTCGGCCGTCGTCGCGCTCGTCCTCGTCTGCACGCTCGGCGTGATCTCGTTCGCGCTCACGCTCACGGGCATGGGCGAGCTCGGCGGGATGGTGGCGCAGTGGCTGACGGACTTCCCTGGCCCGTTCGCGGTGTTCACGTCGGAATGGAAGTTGATCGATGTCTGATCGCGCCTGGGGTGACCTGACGATTCGACTCGCGTCGACGGCAGCGCTCGCGTTCCTGGCGTCGACGGGGCTCGATGCGCAGCTCCCCGGCGAAGTGTCGCCGGAGGCGCGCGCCGAACTCGCCGCGCTCGCGCGGCGCGCCGACAGCGCAAGCGCCGCAATGACGCGGGCGTCGGGCGAGTATCGTCGCATCCTGCGCTCGGCGGACGCGACGGTGGACACGTCGTTGTTCGAGGCCGGTGGGATCCAGATCCGCGTGATGCCTCCCGTGCTCACCGGCGCGGAGGAGGCCCAGGTCCGCATGGGCATCGAGCGCGCACTGATGAAGCTGCGCGAACGATTCGGCGCGCACGTCGACGCGATGATCGACACGACGCCGTGGACGCTGTACGGTGGGCGTGGCCGGATGAGCCGCTTCCGCTCGGTCACCATGGTCTCCGTGGGGTACGATCCGCGGAGCCCGATGCGCGAGGTGCTCGATCGGCCCGTCACCGCGGGGCCCGTGGAGGACTTCGTGCTGCGGCAGGCCGGGAAGAACGTCACCCGCGCCGCACCGTCGTTGCGCGCGCTCGCGGGCGGCTACGTCAGCTTCGCCAAGGACGAAGGACCCTGGCGCATGGCGGCGCGCGAGCTGGCGCTCTCGTACTCGTCGCCGGCGCGGCGCTGCCATACGGGCTCCATCCCCGACTGCCGACGTGCGTTGA
>CAYSAR010000246.1:0-3325 GCA_964428985.1 uncultured Gemmatimonadaceae bacterium
CTCGGCTCGGCGCGGCCCGATGCCGGTGAGGAAGTTGACCGGCGTGTCGAGCGTCCGGTCCGACCGGCGCGTGGACGACCCGGCGCGCGCGGTCACCCCTCGAGCAGCCGCTGCGCGAACGCCCGCGCGTCGAACGGTTCGAGGTCGCCGGCCTGCTCGCCCGTGCCGATGAACTTGACCGGCACGTCGATCGCCTCATGCACGGCGAGCACGACACCGCCCTTTGCGGTGCCATCGAGCTTCGTCACGACGATGCCGGTTATTGGCACGGCCGCCGAGAAGGTCTTCGCCTGCTGCACGGCATTCTGCCCGACCGTGCCGTCGAGCACGAGCAGGGCCTCGTGCGGCGCGCCTTCCAGACGCTTTCCGACGACGCGATGGACCTTCCGCAGCTCGTCCATGAGCGCGTCGCTCGTGTGCAGGCGACCGGCCGTATCGATGATGATGACGTCCGCGCCGCGCGTCACGCCGGCGTCGATCGCCTGCCACGCTATCGCTCCCGGATCGCCGCCAGGCGCGCCGCCGACGAACTCGGCCTTCGTGCGCTCGGCCCAGACGCGCAACTGGTCGATCGCGCCGGCGCGGAAGGTGTCGCCGGCGCCGAGCAGCACCTTCTTGCCTTTCGCACGCAGCCGCGACGCGAGCTTGCCGATGAACGTCGTCTTCCCCGCACCGTTCACGCCGAGGACGAGGATGACGGTCGGCGTGCCGGCGGGCGCGAAGTGCAACGTCGGGTCGGCGTTGCCGGCGGCGAGCGCGCTCGCGACACCCTCGCCGAGTGCCTTGAGGAACTCGGGTTGGGTCTTCACGAAGCCGCGCGAGGCCTGTCGCTTCACCTCGTCGACGAGCCGCACCGTGACCGGCACGCCGAAGTCCGACTCGAGCAGTACCTGCTCGAGCTGTTCGAGGGAGCCTTCGCTCACGCCGCCGCGCGCGAGGACCGCGACGTCGGTCAGTGCGACGTCCTTGATGCGATCCCAGAGGGAACGCCGCGGCGCGTCGTCGGGCTCGCGGTTGATCAGGGCCATTCCGGACAAGCTAACGCCGCGCCGGTCCGCTCAGCGCAATCCGATCCGCCGTCGCAGCAGCCATTCCGCGCAGAGCGCCGCGAGTGCGATAGCAGCGAGCCACCAGGCGCCGCGCGCGCGGGGCGCGAGGTCGAGGGGCGCGCCATCGCCGACCATCCCGCTCGCGACGGTCGCACGCCGCGGCACGAGTTCGGGCGCGATGCCCGCCCGTTCGGCCGCCGTGCGCACGCTCGCCGCGCGATCCCCCGCCGCCCGCGCCGACTCGGCCGTCGAGCCGACCCAGTCGAAGATGCTCCCCCAGACGGCGTCGAAGGCGTCCGCCGCGCGCCCGCCGCGCAGGCGCCAGCGCCAGAGCCCGCTCGCGGGGACGACGGCGATGCGGCGCGCCCCGTCGGTGAGGCCGACGACGACGCGCTCGTCGAAGCGGCGCGCCCGCCGCGCGACGATCGCCGTGTACTGCGGGGCGCTGCGCAGCGGCGCGACGTCGAGCGGCGCGAGCGAATCCCATGGCACGCCGGCGAGCGCGGCGACGAGCGGCGAGTCGCCGGTACCCGTCGTGTAGTAGTCCTCGGCCGGTGCCGGCGGCGCGAAGAGCACGAGCGCGTTCGGCGCCACCTCACGCGGCGCGCCCAAGAGCGCCGTGTCGCCATGCAGCACGACGAGTGGCGCGCGGCGAACGGCGTTTCGCACCGCCTCCTCGCTCACGGGGCGCATCGCGCCGTCCGTCCGCCAAGTGCCCGGCGCGACGCGCCAGAAGCCCTGCACCGGTCCGCGGCGCGTGCCGCGCAGCACCGCGAGCGCGAACCGCGCGTCCTGGTCGGGGGAGGTCGAGACGAACACAGCCGCCGCGGCGCCGCTCACGACGACCTCCATGCGGGCCGTGTCATTCGCCGCGATCGCATCGGCGCTCGAGAGCGCGACGGCGAGCCGTCGCGTCGCGTCGGCGGCGGGGATCGGCACGGGGACGCGCAACTCGCGCTCCTCATACGAGCCGAGCGCCGTGAGCGGCACCGTCGCGATCGTGCGGTCGTCCAGCGTGACCGTCGCGCTCACGGCCGGAGCGCCGCCCGCCCCCGCCTTCACGACGACGCGCGCCGTGATCGTGTCCCCGCCGAGCGCACCGGCCGGTGCGTCGAGTGCGGTGATCGCCGCGTCAGGCGTGCTGTCGGGCGGGAGCACCACGAGGCGCGAACCACGCGGAAGTCGCGCCAGGCGCTCGGGATCATCGACCATGCCATCGGTGACGACGACGACCGGGCGACCGACCGCGAGCACCGCATCGACGAGCGGCGCCGATCGGGTGGACGCGTCGGACGGCGTGAGCGACGCGAGGTCGGTCGCACCGCGAAGCGAGTCGCCGAACGTCAGGAGCGAATCGGCACCGGCGCCGAGCACCGAGTCGGCGACCGCGCGCGCGGCGCGCCACCGAGCGCTGTCACCCGCCGAGAGCCAGCTCTTCGAGACGTCGAGCGCGACCCAGGGCGCCGCCGCGCGCGAAGGACCGAGTGGGGCGTTGAGCAACAGCGCCATCGCGATCGTGCCGACGACCACCCGCAGCGCGTAGACCGTTCGCGCCGCGTGGGAGACGCGCAATCCGTAGGCGAGGGCCGCGAGCGCGAGGCCGGCGGCCAGGCTGATGAGCCAGAGGAGCATTGAGGACGTGAGGGTCGCAGCGAGCGACGGCCGCTCGTGCCGCGCGAAACCTATCTACGCGCGGCCCCTCGCATCAGTTGGGGCGGTCCGTGCTCGCGTGAACGACTGGACTCATTTCCCCGCCGCCGCCGAAGCGACCGCCGTCGTCGGTCCGGGCAATGCGTGCACGACACCCGCCGGCCGATCGAGCGTGAGCAACGCGACGTCCCGCACGCGCTGGAAGCTCTCGAGCTCGGCGCCCTTGAGCGGCGGGCCAGCCGGCACGTCGAGCGCACGGCGCGGGTCGCGCTGCACGCCGTTCACGAGCACCTCGAAATGCAGGTGCGGGCCCGTCGCGAGACCGGTCATGCCGACGTAGCCGATCGTCTGCTCGATGTTGACGCGCGTGCCGCGGGCGATCCCCTTCGCGAAGCCGCGCAGATGCCCATAGCGCGTCACGAAGCCGTTCGGGTGGCGCACCTCGACCGCGTTGCCGTAGCCGCCCTTGCGCCCCGCGAAGATGACGACGCCGTCGCCAATCGAGCGGACCGGCGTGCCGGACAAGCGGTGAATCGGACCATCTGACCCAGCCACCCGACAGGGGCGACCATGTCCGACAACTCCAAGACTCTGAAGAATATCGGCCTCAAGGCAACCCACCCCCG
>CAYSAR010000246.1:3335-3557 GCA_964428985.1 uncultured Gemmatimonadaceae bacterium
TTCGCCGCGTAGTCCATGCCCTGGTGCTGGCGCCAGGTGCCGAGCACCGGATGCTTGCGCCGACCGAAGTTGCTCGAGATGCGACGGAAGCTGAGCGGCGCCTTCAGGAACGCCGTCGCGAGCGAGCGGCCTTCCTGGTCGTAGTAGCGCGCGCGGCCTCCTTCCTTCTCTTGCGGGAGGCGCACGGCCTGGATCTCCTTTCCGCCGCGCTGGAGACCCGCC
>CAYSAR010000247.1:0-3555 GCA_964428985.1 uncultured Gemmatimonadaceae bacterium
GTGCCCAGGCGTTACCTGGCAGCGTGTCCAAGGAGCCCGGACTTTCCTCGGCGCCGGTCGGGCCGACGACGCGATCGTCCGGCGGAACCCCCGATGACGTGCGTGGAATCTAATCAATCCGGTGTCGTGTGCGTGGATTCCATCCTGCGCTGTGACGCGACGATGACCGGTGCGATGCATCGTCGGCGCGTCATCCAACCCGCGCCGCGAGGATCCTCCCGATGTCACTCCCGCCACGTCGCCCACCTGCTCCGATCGTCACCGTCCTTGAACCCGATGAGCGACCGCGCGTCGACGCGGCGGGCGCCGGAGTCTATCGGGCCATCCATCGCGACAGCGTCGCCGATGCGATCGAGGACCTCAAGCACCGCCGCATCAGCGCGGTCCTGCTCTCCGTCGTGCGCTGCGGCCGCCATCCGGACCGGCGGATGCACACCGTCGTCCGCGAGTTCCCGACGGTTCCGACGGTCGCCTTGCTCGGGACCGAGCCGGCGTCCGCCGAGTCGCTGCTTCACCTGGGGAACGCCGGCGTCACGCGCCTCATCGACGTGCGTTCGCCGGCCGGATGGACGCGCTTGCGGAACCTGCTCGGGTCCGAGGCGATGCATGAATGCGACCGTGCCGCGCTCGACGCGATCCGCGCCGAGCTCGGCGACGTCCATGCGGACTGCTGGGCCTTCTTCGAGGCCGTGTACATGACCGGCGACCGCATCGCGACGGTGCGCGAGCTCGCCGCGCGGATGCAGGTGCTGCCGAGCACGATGATGAGCCGCTTCTTCCGCGCGCGGCTCCCCGCGCCGAAGCGCTACCTCGCGTACGCGCGCTTGCTGCGGGCGGCGCGTCTCTTCGAGGATCCCGGACATTCGATCGCCGACGTCGCGAACGCGCTCGAGTACTCGTCGCCGCAGAGCTTCGGGCGACACGTTCGCACGCTGCTGGGCATCACCGCTGGGGAGTTCCGGCGCACGCACTCGGTCGCACAGATGCTCGAACGCACGCTCGCCGAGCTCATCCGACCCCATCGTGACGCGCTGCGGGAGTTGCGACCGCTCGCGCGACAGAGTGGGGTCCGATCGGTGCGCGGGCCAGGGACCTCGATGCCGCCCTCGGTCGCGGATCGCCGGCCGGCGCGCGACCGGCGCAGCTGACCGATGGGGCGCGCCGCCGCGCGGCGGCGCGCCTCACATGCGCGCGACGATCTCCTTCGCCGTCGCGAGCGTCGCGACGCGGTGCCCCGCCTGCTCGATCGCCTCGCGTCCGCCTTCCTCACGGTCGACGACGGCGAAGACGCCGACGACCGTGCCGCCCGCGGCGGTGATCGCCGTCGCGGCCTTCAGCGCCGAACCCCCGGTCGTGATCACGTCCTCGATGACGACGACGCGATCGCCGGCCTGGAACGGTCCCTCGACGAGCTTGCCCGTCCCGTGGGATTTCGCTTCCTTCCGCACCGTGAACGAACGCACCGGCGTCCCCGCGAGCTGGCTCGCATAGGCGATCGCATAGCTCACCGGGTCGGCCCCGAGCGTGAGGCCGCCGACGGAGTCCGGTGACCAACCGGCCTTCACGATCGCGGCGAGCGCGAGCGGCCCGATGAGCGTGAGACCCTCCGGATGCATCGTCGTGAGCCGGCAGTCGATGTAGAGGTCGGACTGCTTGCCCGACGAGAGCGTGAAGGTCCCGCGGCGCGCGCTGCGTTGCGCGAGGACTTCGATGAGGCGCTGATGCTGATCCATGGCCGGGGAGGGTATGCGTCGTCCGACGGCAGGTCAATGAGCGTGCGATGCTGATCTGGGTCGTCGGTGCGCTCGCCGTGCTCGGTCTCGTCGCGTTCCTCGCCTACGAGCGCGCGCAGCGACGGCGTCTCAAGGAACGCAGCGCCGAACTCGAGCATCTCTCGTTCGAGCTCGCACGGGCGAACCGCGCGAAGTCGGAGTTCCTCGCGAACGTCTCGCACGAGCTGCGCACGCCGCTCGCGGCGATCGTCGGCTTCGTCGACCTGTTGCGCGACGGCTCGTACGGCGAGCTCGCGCCGCGCATGGTGGGACCGGTCGAGCGGATCCAGGCCTCGGCCGAGCATCTCCAGGCGCTCGTCGACCAAGTGCTCGACCTCGCGCGCCTCTCCGCCGGCCGGCTCGAGGTGCACCGCGAACCGCTGTCGTTGCGCGCGTTCGTCATCGACGTCGCGAGCGAGGTCGAGCCGCTGCTGCTCGAGAAGGGACTCTCGCTCTCGCTCCAGGTGCCCGCGACGCTGCCGCGCCTCATGACGGACCCCACGCACCTGCGCCACATCCTCGTGAACCTCCTCGGCAACGCCGTGAAGTTCACCGGGGCGGGCGGCATAACGGTGCGCGCCGCGTTCGTGCCCGACGGCGCGGTCACGCAGTACGTGCGCAGTGCCGCGAAGCGCCCGATGCTCGCGGCCGGTGGGTCGTGGGTCGCGCTCCAGGTCATCGACACCGGCATCGGCATCGCCGAACGTGACCACGAACGGATCTTCGAGGAGTTCGAGCAGGTCGAGCCGGGCTCGCGTGGCGATTCGGAGCGGCGGGGCACCGGCCTCGGGCTCTCGATCACGCGACGCCTCGCGCGGCTGCTCGACGGTGACATCACGCTCGAGAGCGAGCCGGGCCGCGGGTCCACGTTCACCTGCTGGCTCCCCGCCGCCTGACGGCGGCGAACGCGACTCAGCGGCTGAAGAGCCCTCGCATGCGGGCGAGGAGGCTGCCGCCGCTCGGCGGCTCATCGGCCGTCGGCGACTTGGCGAGCGCTTCCTCGAGGGCCTTCGCGAACGCGACGACGTCGGGATAGCGGTCCGGTGGCTGCTTGGCGAGCCCGCGCATGACGACCGCCTCCACCGCACTCGAGTACGCGATGTCGGGCTTCGCCTTGTTGAGCGGGATCGGCGGCTGCGAGAGCAGCTGCGTGAACATCTCGCGCGGCGTCTTCGCGGTGTAAGGCAGCGTGCCGGTGAGGAACAAGTACGCCATCGTCGCGAGCGAGTACTGGTCCGCCGCCGGCGAGACGACCTCACCCGAGAGCGCCTCGGGCGCGACGTACATCAGCGTGCCGACGAAGAACCCCGCCCGCGTGAGCCGCTGATCGGGTGTCACGTCGGTCGCCGTCGCGATCCCGAAGTCGAGCAATTTCACGGTGCGCGTATCGTGGTCGTACATCAGGTTGTCGGGCTTGAGATCCCGATGCACGATGCCGACCTGATGCGCCGCGAACACGGCGCCGGCGATCTGCGTCACGACCGCCGCGACCTCGTCCGGCGGGAAGGGCGCGTGGCGCTTCGCGTAGCTCTCGAGCAGCTCGCCCGCGGCCCACTCGATCACGAGGAAGGGCAGCCCGCGGTCCTCGCCCGTCTCGATCGTCCGGATGACGTTCGGATGGGTGACGCGCGTGCCGAAGTTCGCCTCGCGCACGAAGCGCGCGACCGCCGTGCGGTCCTGGCGCAACTTCTCCCGCAGCACCTTGAGCGCGACCGTGCCATGCGTCGGGTGCTCGGCCCGATAGACGGTCGCGGTGCCCCCTTCCCCGACCCGGTCGAGAAGG
>CAYSAR010000248.1:0-3538 GCA_964428985.1 uncultured Gemmatimonadaceae bacterium
CGATCTCGCATCCAGTAGTTCCTGGCACCCTGCACCGTGCATCATTCCCCGCGACTCGTGTCGCCGGGCATTCCCTTCATCTCTCTTCTAGCATCTCGGATGCAGAAAGGGCGGGCGGCCGAGTAGCCGCCCGCCCTTTCGTATTCAATCCGCTAGCAAGATCTCAATCCGCCACCGGCAACGTAAGCGGAGCACCCAACGCGATCGTGATCGTCCCGTTCGCCGGCAGGCACCCCTCGTAATCGGCCGTCTGCGCGGCGACCGCGCCACCCGCCGCCGCGCCGACGGCGCCGCCGATGACGGTCGACTTCGTGTTCTTGCCGAGGATCTGGCCGGCGACGGCGCCGATCGCGGCGCCGGTCGCGACCTTGCCGGCCTGCTGGCCCGTGCTCTGCGACCGGACCGGCTCGATCGTCGCGACCTTCGTCACGTCACCCTCGACGTCGTAGGTCTTCTCGCCGACGGTCACCGAGACGACGTCGAACGCGAGCTTCCAGTTGTCGCGCGAGTTCTTGCTGATCGCGCTCTCGGTCACGGTCAGCGTGACCGTCGCGCCGGCGGGAAGCTTCACGCCGTTCGAGCCTTCGACATCGGCGCCGAGCGTGGCGGTGAAACGGTCGCCCACCTTGTGGGTGTTCGTGCAGATGCGCGCGCCGTTGCTGACGGCGAAGGTCGTGCCGGAGGCGATCGTGCCGCTCGTGGCGCGGGCGGGAGTCGTCGGGCGCGGAGCCGGCGTCGACTTCGTCGGCGTCGTCGCGGTCTTGGTCGGCGCGGGGGCCGGGGCCTTCGTCGCCGGCGCCTTCTCCGGCGTCGTCGTGGCGTCGGGCGCCGGCTGGTCGTTCAGGGGCGCGTCGGCCGGAGCCGGCGTCAGCTCGATCTCGCGGCCCTGCTCCTCGGTCGCCTCGTCGCCACCGCCGCACGCACCCGCGACGAACGCGAGGGCGATCAGCGGTAGCATGGCACGTCGGATAGCTTTGGTCATGGGGGGTCTCCGGAGTGGGGAAGTAACGCAATGATATTAAGGAAGCTCCTGCCGTGGTGCAGGCCCTACGGCTGGAGATTCGCGGCCGGGCTGGCCTGTGTCGTCGTGTCCACAGCGTTGTACAGCACGATCCCGACTTTGCTCCGCCGGGCGATCGACGCCATGGAAGCCGACGCCCCGTTCCGCGCCATCGTCCTGATCGCCGCCCTAATGATCGGCATCACGCTCGTCATGGCGTGGTTCCGGTATCAGATGCGCGAGATCCTGAACGGCGCCTCTCGGTGGATCGAGAACGACCTCCGCGACGCGCTGTTCGCGAAACTTACGACACTCGACGCCGCTTGGTACCAGCGCACGCGCACCGGCGAGGTCATGGCGCGACTCACGAACGACCTCGGCGCCGTGCGGCAGGCGGCCGGGCCGGCCGTCATGTACCTGACCAACACGATCTTCGGCGGCGTCTTCGCGCTCTCGTTCATGGTCGCGATCAGCCCGCGGCTCACGCTCATCGCCGTCGCGCCGATGGTCTTCCTCCCCATCGTCACGCTCTGGCTGGGCCGCGCGATCCACGACCGGTTCGAGCGCGTGCAGGCGCACTTCGGTGAGCTCACGACGATGGTGCAGGAGCACCTCTCCGGCGTGCGCATCGTGCGCGCGTATCGACAGGAAGGTCCCGAGCTGCGCCGCTTCGCCGGCATGAGCAACGAGTATCTCGAGCGGAACCTCCGGCTCGTGCGCATGAACGGGCTCATGAACCCGAGCTTCACGTTCTTCGCGGGGCTCGGCGCGGCGGCGGTGCTCGGCATCGGCGGGTCGATGGTCGTCGAGGGCGCGATGACCGTTGGCGCGTTCGTCGCGTTCGGCCTGTACCTCGCGAACCTCACCTGGCCGCTCATCGCGCTCGGCTGGGTGACGAGTCTCTTCCAGCGCGGCGCGGCGAGTTTCGCGCGCATCCTCGAGATCCTCGAAGCCGAACCGGCGATCGTCGATCCGCCCGCCGATCGCGTGAAGGCGCTGCCGCCGACGACCGGTGGTCGCGCGCTGACGTTCGAGCATGTGCACTTCGCGTATCCCCCGCGCCGCGACGGCGAGACAGGTGAGGCGCCGACGCCTCGCGAGATCCTGACCGATGTCACGGTGACCGTGCCAGCCGGTGCGACGCTCGGCATCGTCGGCGCGACGGGAAGCGGGAAGACGACACTGCTCGAACTCGTGCCGCGACTCGCCGACGTGACGAAGGGGCGGATCCTCCTCGATGGCGTCGATATCCGCGATATCCCGCTCGCACAACTTCGCGGCGAGATCGGTTTTGTTCCGCAGGAGAGCATCCTGTTCAGCGAAACCCTCCTCCGGAACCTGGGGTATGGGACAGCGCGCGATGATGACGCGAAGTGGGCGGCTGGCATCGCGCAGCTGACGGAGACCGTCGCTCATTTCCCCGGCGGGTGGGACACCATGCTCGGCGAGCGCGGGATCAATCTCTCCGGCGGCCAGAAACAACGGTCGGCGATGGCGCGCGCCCTGGCGCGTCGACCGGCCGTCGTGATCCTCGATGACGCGCTCTCGGCGGTCGACACGCACACCGAGGCCGCCATCCTCCAGGGCCTGCGCGGCGCGCTCGCGGGGCGCACGGCGATCATCGCCTCCCACCGCATCACCGCCATCCGCGATGCGCACTGGATCATCGTGCTCGATGACGGGCGCTTGGTCGAACAGGGCCGGCATGAGGAACTGCTGGCCGCGCGGGGACGCTACTGGCGATTGCTGCGACGCCAGCAGATCGAGGAGGAGATCGAACAGAACTGACAACGGGAGGGACAGATGAATCGCATGATCGTTCGCAGTTCGTTGGTGGTCGCGGCCGCGGCCCTGCTCGCGGCCGGGGCGAGTCCGCTCACCGCGCAGACGCGGGACAAGGAGCTCCGCCTCGACTTCGCGACGCTCACGACGAGCGATGGCCGTACCGAGGTCGGGCTCGGGTATCCGGGCACGTTCGCGCTTGGCATCTACATGAACCAGAACCTCGCGATCGAGCCGCAGCTCACCTTCAACTACTTCAACGACAACGACACCGACACGTCGGGCGGCGAGATCTCGGCCGGCGTCTTCGCGCCGTGGTACTTCAACGGCGACATGGGCCGCAGCGGTCTCTTCCTCTCGCCGGGCGTCATGCTCACGAAGGGCATCGGTGACCTCGAGGGCGATGAGCTCTTCGACTACGGGCTCGACCTGGGCGTGAAGATGGGGCGGTCGGATCGCGTCTCGACGCGCCTCGCGCTGACGCTGCGCGATGGTGACCGGTTCAACGATCCGGCGATCGGGGCGTCGTTCGGCCTCGGCATGTTCTGGCGATAACTCGCTGGATGCAGTTCACCGCCGGGGCGCGCCGAGGAGCGGCCTGAGGGTCGCCGAGGCCAGCAACGGCTTTGAAGGGGGTTTTCGGGTGAGATGTCTGCCCGGAAGCCCCCTTTGAAGCATGTGTAGTAGATTCCCCGACAGGCCGAATACGAGGCGAAACCATACACTGTGACGCACCGTACACAGGGGCGGCGATGT
>CAYSAR010000249.1:0-3538 GCA_964428985.1 uncultured Gemmatimonadaceae bacterium
CGGCATCGGCTGCCTCAAGGTCGAGGGGCGCAAGAAGAAGCCCGAGTTCGTCGCGACGGTGACGAAGGGGTATCGCGAGTTCCTCGACCGCGTCGCGCGCGGTACGTTCGAGGAACCGACGTTCGAGGAGGTACAGCCGCTCGTGCAGATCTTCTCGCGCGGCTTCACGGGCGGGATGTACGGCGGTCGTGCCGGGCGCGAGTACATCACGCGCACGCAGCCCGACAACCGCGGGCACGAGCTCGGCGTCGTGACGGGGTTCGCGGATGGCGAGGTGCTAGTCGAAGTGCGCGCGCCGATCGCCGAGCGCGATGGCCTTGGGTTCGAGCCGCCCGCCGGCGGGCATCTCGAGAGCACCGGCTTCACGGCGGGTCCGGTGCGGACGCTGGCGTCCGCGAACGGCGTCTGGCGCCAGGCGATCCGCGCGCGGCATCGCGTGCCGGTCGGCTGGAGGATCGTGCGTAGTTCGCAGGCCGAACTGCTCGAGCGCGCACGGGCGACGTACGCGAACGTCGGGCGCGACGGCAAGCGGCGCCGCACCGCGATCTCGGTGCGGCTCTTCGGTGCGGCGGGCGGCCCGCTCAAGGGCATCGTCGAGGCCGCTGGGGAGTCGGTGACCGTGCGCGGCACCGTCGCGCTCGCGCCGGCGACGAAGCGTCCGCTCGACGAGGCGATGCTGCGCGAGCAGTTCGGCCGGCTCGGCGAGACGCCGTTCGTGCTCGGCGACCTCGACGCGCGCGCGGTCGCACCGGGACTCTTCGTGCCGGTGAGCGAGCTGAACCACCTGCGTCAGGAAGCGGTCGACGAGCTCATGCTGCGTCGCGATTGGGCACGGCAGGCGGTGGAGTCGGAGCGCGCGGCGACGGTGGATGCGGCGGTCGGGTCGGTCGCGCCGGTCGACTCTGGCGGCGCGGCGCACGGCGCGGCGCGGCCTCGCGTGATCGCCGAGGTGTTCAACCTGGTCGACGCCGAGTCCGCGCTCGCCGCTGGCGCGGACGAGATCGTGCTCGACCCCTTCCTGCGGCATCCGTTCCCCCCGGTCGTGCGCGTCGCGACGTTCATCCAGCGCGCGCGCGACGCGGGCGTCGCCGTGCGGTTGCGCCTCCCGACGATCGTACGCCCCGAGGAACGCAAGAAGCTGGACAAGTGGCTCGCCCTCGGCACGCCGCTGCTGACCGGGCACCTTGGCCTGGTCGCCGAACTCGCGGCGCAGGGCCGTGACGTGATCGCTGATTACGCGACGAACTGTTTCAACCAACACACGGCGCGCGAGCTGTTCGCGCTCGGTGCGTCGGCCCTCACGCCGTCCGTCGAGTTGACGGCTGACGAGATCGCCGACGTCGTCGCGCCGTGGGAAGGTCGCGGCTTCGAGGTGCTCACGTACGGTCGTCCGGAAGGGATGACAATCGAGCATTGCGTGCTCAGCGCGGCGTTCGACCGCACGCCGACGCATTGCCGCGATCTCTGCACGAAGTCGCATGTGAACGTCGAGCTCACCGACCCCGCCGGCTACCAGTTCCCCGTCGCGACCGACTACGCCTGCCGCAATCGACTCCTGCATTCGCGGCCGATCGAGGCGAGCGAGTTCCTCCCGAGGTTGCATGCGATCGGGATCCGGCGGTTCCGGCTCGTGTTCAATGTCGCGGGAGAGCCGGTCGTGGATCTCGTGCGCGCGTATCGGGCGGCGGTCGAGGATCTCGAGAGTGGGAAGCGGCCGTCACGCGCCGCACGCGAGATCGTGGGGGAGAGGTTCACGCGAGGGCATTTCGCTCGCGCCGTCTGATGCGGGATGCGGGGACCGGCCGCCCCGGTACGGGGTGCCGGGGGGAGGTAGGGATGCCGAGTGCGGGAAGACGATGCCGGGGTTGGGAAACCGATGCTGGATGCTGGGGATGGGAATCCCTTTCTCAGGCTCCTCGCAACGCCTTGGCGAGATCCGTCCTCGAGAACGGCTTCATCAGCAAACGCCCACCTTGCGGCATCGCGCCGCGCCAGCTCAGGGCATCCTCGCTGAACCCGCTGATGAACACGACCCGCATCGCGGGGCGTTTCTCGCGGATGCGCGTGACGGCGTCGGCGCCGCCGAGGCGCGGCATGACAAGGTCGCTGACGACCGCGTCGATCTCGCCGGCATGTCGCTCGGCGACCTCCACGCCGTCGAGGCCGTCGACCGCCGTCAGCACGCGATAACCGAGTCCCTTGAGGAGCCGCGCGGTCACGTTGCGCACGCTCTCCTCATCCTCGATCAAGAGCACGGTCTCGTTCCGTGTTTCGTCGGGCGGGATCCCTTCCGTCGGTGGGTCGGCGTCCTTCGCGTCCGCCGGCACGCCGATCGCACGGGGGAAGAAGAGTGAGAACGTCGTGCCGGCGCCGGGTGTCGATCGCACGCGGATGTGCCCGCCGGCCTGGCTCACGATGCCGTACACCGTCGAGAGCCCGAGGCCGCTGCCGCCGAGCTTCCCCTTCGTCGTGAAGAACGGCTCGAAGATCTGCCCGAGCGTGACCTCGTCGATGCCGATCCCCGTGTCGGCGACGTCGATGCGCACCCACTCGCCGGGAGGCACGCCGAGCGACTCGGGACCGTCGACGACCCGCGCGTTCGTCGTGCGGATCGAGAGCACGCCGCCGGACGGCATCGCATCGCGCGCGTTGACGACGAGGTTTACGAGCGCCTGTTCGAGCGCGGTCGGATCGGCCTTCACCGGCCAGAGGTCGTCCGCCGCCTCGAGCTCGAGCCGCACGTCCTCGCCGAGCAGCCGGTGGAGCAGGCGTTCGAGGCCGCGCACCTGCGCGCCGAGGTCGAGCGTGCGCGGCTCGATGAGCTGCCGGCGCGCGAACGCGAGGAGCCGCCGCGTGAGCTCGGCGCCGCGCTGCGCCGCGTCGCCGATCTCCTCGAGATCGGCACGCACCACGGGATCGTTGCCGATCGCCGTGCGCATGAGCGCGACGTTGCCGAGGATCGCCGTCAGCAGGTTGTTGAAGTCGTGTGCGACGCCGCCCGCGAGCCGGCCGACCGTCTCGAGGCGGCGGGCGGCGAGCAGTTCCGACTCCAGCCGCACGCGTTCGCGCACGTCGCGCGCGCTGACGATGAGCCGCGGCGTCCCGTCCGACTCGGCAAACGGGCGCGAGACCGCCTCGAGCCGTGCGTACTCGCCGTTCGCCGTGCGGGCGCGGAAGGGGACCACCGCGGCGACGGTCGGGTCGCGGTCGAACGACCGGCGCATCGCGTCGCGCAGCGTGGCGACGTCCTCGGGATGCACGAGCGAGAACGCGACCTTCCCGCGCAGGTGGTCGGCACCGTGCCCGAGCACGCGCGTCGCCGAGGGGCTCGCGTATTCGATGACGCCTTCGGTCGAGACCATGAAGATGATGTCCGACGAGTTCTCGATGAGCGACCGGAAACGCTGTTCGCGACGCTCGAGTTCGGCCCGGAGCCGCTCCTCCTCGGTGACGTCGCGGCCGACGAGCAGGACCCCGTTGATCGCGCCGACGCGACGCACCGGCGTGACGAGAAGCGAGATGAGCCGCGATGGCTTGC
>CAYSAR010000250.1:0-3535 GCA_964428985.1 uncultured Gemmatimonadaceae bacterium
GCGGTCGATGCGGATCGGACCGACGACCAGCGCTCCGCCCGCGTCGTTCCCCGCGCCGGCGACCCGTCGCAGGATCGCCCCGACGCGCAAGACGAGCTCCTGCGGACTGAACGGCTTCGTCAGGTAGTCGTCGGCGCCGAGCTCGAGGCCGCGGATGCGATCCGGTTCGTCCTTGCGCGCGGTGAGCATGAGCACCGCGACGTTCGCCGTCTCGGCATCCTCGCGCAGCGTCGCGAGGACGTCGAACCCGGAGAGGCCCGGGAGCATGAGGTCGAGCACGATGAGGGCGGGGCGCTCGCGCTTCGCGAGGGCGATGGCGTCGGGCCCGGTCGCGGCGGAACTCACGCGATACCCCGCCTTCGCGAGGTGGTAGACGACGAGCGCGACGATGTCCGGTTCGTCGTCCACGACGAGGATGCGCTCGCCCCCCGGCATCGTGCTCACGCGGGGGCCCCGTCGAGTCGGCGCACGATGGATGCGAGCAGCAGCTGGATCGCGACCTCGTTCTCCCCGCCGCGGGGGATGATGAGGTCGGCGTAGCGCTTGCTCGGCTCGACGAACTGGAGGTGCATCGGCTGCACCGTGGTAAGGTACTGGTCGAGGATCTCGTCGAGCGGACGGCCGCGCACGACCATGTCGCGCCGGATGCGCCGGATCAACCGGATGTCGGCGTCGGTGTCGACGAAGACCTTCACGTCGCAGCGCTCGCGCACGCGCTCGTCGACGAGCAGCAGGATGCCGTCGATGACGATCACGTCGGCCGGCGCGACGCGGACGGTCTCGCGCGCGCGCCGGTGGTCGATGAAGTCGTAGGTCGGCTTCCCGATGGCCTCGCCGCGGCCGAGCGCCGCGAGGTGCTCGGCCAGCAACGCGGTGTCGAACGCGTCCGGGTGATCCCAATTCACGCGCCGGCGTTCCTCGAGCGAGAGATCGGCGCGGTCGCGGTAATACGCGTCCATGTCGAGAAACGCGACGTGCGCCGCGCCGATGCCCGCGGCGATGCGGCTCGCGACGGTCGACTTACCGCTACCGGAACCGCCGGCGATGCCGATGATCAGCGGTCGCATGGCGCGGCGGGTGGTCTGGGCACGCATGGAATCTCGGCGCTCCGGCGCGCGGGGTGAACCGAGGCCGTTGTCACGGTCCGGTATCAGGGAAAACTCGCGCGCGCCGCACTCCCGCGTAAAGCCCCGTGGCGACTATCGTTATGGATGGCCCGCGCCAGCCATCGGCCCATCCTCACGCTCTTCGCCGCCGCGACGTCGTTGGTCGCCTCCGCCGGTGGCTGTGCCGGCGCCGCGCGCGTCCCCGACGGGCCGGTCGAGCTGCTCGTGGTCGCGACGACGGATGTCCACGGGCGTCTCCGCGGCTGGGACTATTACGCGGACTCGGTCGATCCCATGCGCGGCCTCTCGCGCGCGGCGACGATCGTCGACTCGATCCGCCGCGCCGCGCCGGGCCGCGTGATCCTCGTCGATGCGGGCGACATGCTCCAGGGGAACCCGCTGACGTACGTCGCGGCGCGTCGCGACTCCCTGCAGCCGAGTCCGGTCGCCGCCGCGATGAACGCGATGCGTTACGATGCCGCGACGATCGGCAACCATGAGTTCAACTACGGACTCGGGCACCTCGATCGGGTGCGCCGCCAGGCGCGATTCCCGTTGCTCGCCGCGAATGTCCGTCGCCTCGACGGCGCACCGCCATTCGCGAGCCACGCCATCGTGGAACGCGCGGGCGTGCGCGTCGCGATCATCGGCGTCACGACGCCGGGGGCGATGGTCTGGGACCGCGATCACCTGCGCGGGCGCGTCGCCATCGACCACATCGTCGCCGCGCTGCCGGCGCCGGTCGCCGCGGCGCGCGCCGCCGGGGCGCAGGTCGTGGTCGTCGTCGCCCACGCGGGCATCGACGGCGCGTCGTCATACGACACCGTCGGTACGGGCGTCGCGAGCGAGAACCCGATGGCGCGCGTCGCACGCGAGGTGCCGGGCATCGACGCGCTCATCATCGGTCATTCGCACCGCGAGGTCGCCGACACGTCGATCGCCGGCGTGCTCATCGTGCAGCCGCGCAACTGGGCGACGAGCGTCGGTGTCGCGCGGTTGCGCATCGAGCCGTCGGGGAGCGGCGTGCGCGTCACGGCGAAGCGCGGCGAGCTCGTGCAAGCGGCCGGCCACGTCGAGCATCCGGCGGTCGTGGATGCCGTGCGCCGCGCGCACGAAGCGGCGCTCGCGTACTCGCGCACCGTCATCGGTCGCACCGTGGAACGTTGGGACGCCGACTCGGCGCGCCTTCGCGACCTGCCGATCATCGACCTGATCCAGGAGGTCCAGCGGCGCGTCAGCGGCGCGCAGCTCAGCACCGCGTCGGCGTTCTCGCTCTCGGCCACCCTCCCCGTCGGTGACGTGACCGTCGCGCAGATCGCGCGACTCTATCCCTACGAGAACACGCTGCGCGTGCTCAAGCTCTCGGGGGCGCAGCTGCGCGCCTACCTCGAACAGAGCGCGCGCTACTGGACGGTCGGGCTCGCGGAGGACGGCACGCCGTTCATGCGGCCCGACCCGTCGATCCCCGGCTACAACCACGACAAGCTCGCGGGGGCGACGTACACGGTCGACCTCTCGCGTCCGGTCGGCCAGCGCATCACGCAGCTCGAGTACGAGGGTCGCCCGATCGCGCCGACCGACTCGTTCACCGTCGCGATCAACAACTATCGCGCGAGCGGGGCCGGCGGCTACGACATGCTGCGCGGCGCGCCGGTGGTCTACGAAGGCACGACCGAGATCCGCGAGTTGCTGATCGAGGAGGTCCGGCGCCGCGGCACGCTGCGCGCATCGGACTACCATCGCGAGAACTGGCGGTTGCTCCCCCCGCGGCGCATGCTGCGCGTCGTCGCGGTGAACGACTTCCACGGCGCGCTCGAGAAGCGCCCCGACGGCACGAGCGGGAATCGCGGCGGTGCCGCCGAGGCCGCGGCGATGATGCGCCGCGCGGCCGCGGAGTGCGCGCCGCTCTGCGTGCCGGTGCTGCTGCATGGCGGCGACCTCCTCCAAGGGACGCCGGCATCGAACTTCGCCTATGGCGCGCCGGTCGCCCGCATCTTCAACGCGCTCGGCTTCACCGCCGGCGCGCTCGGCAACCACGAGTTCGACTGGGGGCAGGATTCGTTGCGCGCGCGCATGCGCCAGCTCGAGTCGCCGGTGCTCGGCGCGAACGTCACGTACGCCGACGGCCGCGACGTGCCGTGGATCCCCGATGACACGCTCGTGACCGTCGGCGGGATCCGCCTCGGCATCATCGGCATCGCCGACCCCGCGACGCCGTACACGACGATGCCGGCGAACGTGGCGGACCTGCGCTTCACCGATCCCGTGCCGGTGATCCGCACGCGGGCGCGTGCGTTGCGCGAGCGCGGGGCCGAGCGCGTCGTCGTCGTCGCGCATCTCGGCGGCTTCTGCGACCGCGTCGACGCCGACGGGCGCGACGGCGAGATCTTCGACGTCGCGCGACAGGTGGGGGCGCCGCTCATCGACGA
>CAYSAR010000251.1:0-3531 GCA_964428985.1 uncultured Gemmatimonadaceae bacterium
GCCGGCACGGTGCGAAGGATCATCGAGGATGCGGGCGTCGACCCGCGCACGATCCTCTTCACCGGCCTCACGCGCGACGGCACGTTCCTGATCGAGAACGGCAAGGTCACGCGCCCGATCAAGAACCTGCGCTACAACGAGTCGCCGATCTTCATGCTGAACAACCTCGAGATGCTCGGCCGGCCCGAGCGCGTCAGCGCGAGCGAGTCGGGGAACCCAGGGCAGGCGATCATGGTCCCGCCGATCAAGGCACGCGACTTCAACTTCACCAGCACGAGCGACGCCATCTGATGACCGACCGCAGGGAGTTCCTCCGGACCACCGGGGCAGCGGCCGCCGCGATCGCCCTCGCCTCGACGCCACGGCGCGTCGAGGCCGGCGCCGCGCCGACCTACGAGGACCTAGACCGCTTCCAGAGCGGCGCGTCGAAGGAGCTCCTCCTCGACGCGATCAACGCGGCGAAGATGGCCGGCGCGAGCTACGCCGACTGCCGCATCGCGCGTTTCCGGCAGAACTTCGTCGTGACGCGCGAGCAGCAGATCATCAACGTCGTCGACACCGACACGCTCGGCGCCGGCGTGCGCGCGCTCGTCGACGGCTGCTGGGGCTTCGCCGCGACCCGCAACCTCACGCGCGAGGCCGTCACCGGCGCGGCGCGCGAGGCCGTCGCGATCGCGAAGGCGAACCGCGTCGCCCGCGACCGCGCGGTGACGCTCGCCCCGGTGCAGGCCTATCCGAACGCGACCTGGAAGTCGGCGTTCACGACCGACCCGTTCGAGGTCCCGCTCGAGCAGAAGGTCGACCTGCTGCTCAAGGCGAACGCCGAGGCGCTCAAGGTGCCGAAAGTCAAGTTCGTGAACTCCGTCCTCTTCTTCGTGAAGCAGGACCGGCAGTTCGCGAGCACCGAGGGCTCGGTCATCGACCAGACGATCGTGCGTAGCTGGCCGCTCTTCACCGCGACCGCCGTCGCCGACGACTTCTCCGACTTCCAGAACCGGCAGGGCGTCGAGGCCGCGCCGATGGGACGCGGCTTCGAGTACGTGCTCCAGGCCGACCTCCAGGGCAACGCCCGCAAGTGGGCCGAGCAGGCCGCCGAGAAGCTCACCGCGAAGCCGGTCGAGGTCGGCAAGTACGACCTCGTGCTGCATCCGTCGAACATGTGGCTCACGATCCACGAGTCCATCGGCCACCCGACCGAGCTCGACCGCGCGCTCGGCTACGAGGCGAACTACGCCGGCACGAGCTTCGTCGCGCCGCCCGAGGAGAAGCTCGGCAAGCTCCAGTATGGCAAGCCGCTCATGAACATCCAGGGCGACCGCTCGCAGGAAGGCGCGCTCGGCACGATGGGCTACGACGACGACGGCGAGAAGCCCGATGACTTCCTGATCGTGAAGGAAGGCATCTTCAACGACTACCAGACGACGCGCGAGCAGGCGCCCTGGCTCGCCGAATGGTACGCGAAGCAGGGGAAGCCGGTGCGCTCGCACGGCTGCTCGTACGCCGACTCCTGGGGCTCCGTCGCGTTCCAGCGCATGCCGAACGTCTCGCTGTTGCCGAGCAACGACAACACCACGTGGGACGACCTCATCGCCGGTGTCGACCGCGGCATCGCGATCGTCGGCGACGGCTCGTTCTCGATCGACCAGCAGCGCTACAACGCGCAGTTCGGCGGGCAGGTGTTCTACGAGATCCGAGGCGGCAAGCTCGCCGGCATGCTCAAGGACGTCGCCTACCAGATCCGCACGCCCGATTTCTGGAACTCGATGGACGCGATCGGCGGCCGCGCGAGCTACGAGCTCGGCGGGTCGTTCTTCGACGGGAAGGGCCAGCCGCCGCAGTCGAACGCGGTCAGCCATGGCTCGCCACCGGCGCGGTTCCGCCAGGTCAACGTCATCAACACGGGGAGGAAGCAGTGAGCGCCCCCAAGTCGCTGTTCAGCGCAATCCCGGCCGGCGCGATCCTCTCGCGCGACGAGGCGCAGGCGATCTGCGAGCGCGTCGTCAAGATGTCCAAGGCCGATAACATCGACGTGTCGGTCGGGACGAACTACACGACGAACGTCCGCTTCGCCGACAACCAGATGAGCACCGCCGGCTCGCTCGCCGACGCCGGCGTGCAGGTGCAGAGCCACTTCGGGCCGAAGCACGCGGTCGTCACGACGAACGACCTCTCGGAGGATTCGCTGCGGCGTTGCGTCGAGCAGTCGGAGGTGCTCGCGAAGCTCGCGCCCGACGACCCCGAGTCGCTTCCGCCGCTCGACCCGCAGCGCTACGGGAGCGTCAACGCGTTCTTCGACGCGACCGCCGGCGCCGACGCGGCGGAACGTGCGCGCGCCGCGCTCACCGCGCTCGCGCCCGCGCGCAAGGCGGGCGACATCAAGGCCGCCGGGTATCTCGTCTCCGGCGCCGGCTGCAACGCGCTCGCGAACGGGAAGGGGTTGTTCGCGTACCATCGCAGCACGTCGGTGAACTACACCCTTACCGTGCGCACGACCGATGGCACCGGCTCCGGCTGGGCGGGCGCCGACCATCCCGATTGGCGACAGATCGACTTCGAGGCGGTCAGCGCGCGTGCGATCGACAAGGCGCGTCGCTCGGCCAAGCCGAGCGCGATCGAACCCGGTCGCTACACGGTGATCCTCGAGCCGCAGGCCGTCGGCGATCTCGCGCAGCTCGTCGTGTTCTACGCCGACGCGCGCCAGGCCGACGAAGGTCGCTCGCCGTTCTCGAAGCCCGGCGGCGGTAACAAAGTCGGCGAGAAAATCGTCGATTCCCGGGTGACGATCTTCTCCGATCCCGCCGATCCGCAGTTGCTCGGTCAGCCGTTCGACTTCGAGGGATTGCCGATCTCGCGGCAGGTGTGGGTGGAGAACGGGAACCTGAAGCAGTTGCAGTACTCGCGCTTCTGGGCGCGGAAGAACAACGTGACGCCGACCGGCGGTGCGACGTCGTTGAAGATGCAGGGCGGTTCGTCGAGCGTCGACGACATGATCAAGTCGACGGAACGCGGGATCCTCGTGACGCGGTTGTGGTATCTTCGCGAGGTCGATCCGCGGACGATCCTGTACACTGGCTTGACACGCGACGGGACTTTCCTTATTGAAGAGGGGAGAATTTCGCGGTCGATCTCGAATCTGCGCTTCAACGAGTCGCCGCTGTTCATGCTGAACAACCTCGAGATGCTCGGTCGGTCAGAGCGACTCGCAGGGACGGAAGCCGGTGGAGCGGTCGCGATGCCGGCGCTGAAGGTCCGCGATTTCAACTTCACGAGCCTGTCGGAAGCGGTCTGATCCGACGCCGGGATGCATCGGGCGGGGTTCGCGAAGAGAGTTGCTTCGAAGTGCGCGATGTTTCGAAGACGAATGTCGGCCCGTGGTTCCGGGCCCATGAGATGCGGGCGCTTGGTGCTCCCGCATGACCCACCGATCCACCGGGGGATCGGCAGGGATGAACCCCTCCTTTCCAGGAGACAGTACCATGGCTGCCAAGAAGAAGAAGGCCGCGAAGAAGGCGACCAAGAAGAAGGCCGCGA
>CAYSAR010000252.1:0-3498 GCA_964428985.1 uncultured Gemmatimonadaceae bacterium
CGCGCCGGCATCGGCACGAGCGGCAACGAGCACCGGCTCGGCGCCAACGAGGCGCCGCCGGCCATCATCTCGGTCTTCATGGGCCAGGCGCTCACGAAGATGATCGAGGACATCATCGCCGGCCGCGCCGGCTCGTCGGCCCAGGCGGCGATGATCCAGCTCGGCGTCGCGAAGCTGCCGGAGATCGAGCAGGACAACACCGACCGTAACCGCACGAGCCCGTTCGCGTTCACCGGCGCGAAGTTCGAGTTCCGCGCCGTCGGTTCGTCGCAGAGCATCGCGTTCCCGGTCATGCTATTGAACTCGGTCGTCGCCGAGGCGCTCGGCGAACTCGTCGAGGACATGAAGGCCGAGCTCAAGAAGACGAAGTCGTCCGACGACGCGGCGCTCAAGGTCGTGCGCGCGGCGTTCAAGGAGACGAGCGCGATCCGCTTCGAGGGGAACGGCTACAGCGAGGACTGGGTGAAGGAGGCGAAGAAGCGCGGGCTGCTCAACCTGCGCCGCGCGCCCGAGGCGCTCGCCCAGCTCACGACGCCGCACGCGAAGAAGCTCTTCAAGGCGACGAACATCCTCACCGGCGCCGAGCTCGAGAGCCGCTATCACGTGCGGCTCGAGCGCTACGTGAAGGATGTGCTCATCGAGATGCAGTCGATGGCCGAGATGCTCGACACGCAGATCCTGCCGGCGTGCTACGCCTACCTCGGCTCACTCGCCGAGGGCGCGGCGAAGGCGAAGCAGGCGGGGATCAAGGTGATCCCGCAGAAGGCCGCGGCCGAGGAGGTCGGCGCGCTGGTGGCGAAGCTCCAGACGCGCGCGAAGGCGCTGCACGCGGCGATCGCGAAGGCCGAGGGGATGCACGAGAGCGTCGAGAAGTGCGCGGCGTTCCTGACGTCGACCGGCACGGGGGCGATGGAGGCCGCGCGCGAGATCAGCGACAAGCTCGAGGTCATGGTCGCGGACGCGCAGTGGCCGTTGCCCAGGTATCGCGAAATGCTCTTTCCCGTCTGAGACCTTTGATTCGACAGATGGGAGGTGTGAGATGTGAGGGGGCGGCCCGTACGGGCCGCCCTTCTCATTTCCGCGCTCTCACGTCCGACCCGCGCCATCGCTCGCGTGAATGGTGTGTTTGACTTCGCACCGTCGGGTGCCTAGACTGCGATCCATGCGCTGCGCCACCTACGCCCGATTCTTTGGCTATCGCCTCCGCCCTCGGGCCCAGGTGACCGCTTCGCGCGCGTAGGACTGGCGTATCGAAGTGACTTCCGGGCCCGTGCATCCGCACGGGCCTTTCTTTTTCCCCGCCTCCCATGATCATCGTCACGCTCCCCGGCACCTCCCAGCACGCCATCGACCGCATCGTCGAGCAGGTCGAGTCGGCCGGCCTCCGCGCGCACCTCATTCGTGGCACCGAGCGCACGGTGATCGGCTGCGTCGGCGACGACGCGGCACTCGGCGAGACGGGGCTCTCGCAGCTCGAGGGCGTCGAGCAGGTGATCCCCGTCCTCAAGCCGTACAAGCTCGCCTCGCGCGAGTTCTCGCTCGGTCCCACACGCGTCGCGCTGGGCGACCGCGCCGGCACCGAGGTCGGCGGACGCTCGCTCGTCGTCATCGCCGGCCCTTGCTCGGTCGAGGGCGCCGACATGATGTTCGAGACCGCGCGCGCGGTGCGGCGGGCCGGTGCGCAGGTGCTGCGCGGTGGCGCGTTCAAGCCGCGCACCTCGCCCTACGCGTTCCAAGGGATGGGCGAGGTCGGGCTACGCATCCTCGCCGATGTGCGCGCGGAGACGGGGATGCCGGTCGTCACCGAGGTCATGGACCCACGACAGGTCGAACTCGTCGCGTCGTACGCCGATGTGCTTCAGGTCGGCGCGCGCAACATGCAGAACTTCCCGCTGCTCTCCGAGGTCGGTCGCGTGCAACGACCGGTGCTGCTCAAGCGCGGACTCTCGGCGACCGTCGCCGAGCTGCTGATGGCCGCCGAGTACATCATGGCGCAGGGGAATCGGCAGGTGATGCTCTGCGAGCGCGGCATCCGCACGTACGAGACGGCGACGCGCAACACGCTCGACGTCGCGGCGATCCCGGTGCTCAAGCGCGAGACGCACCTACCGGTGATCGTCGACCCGAGTCACGCGGGCGGCAAGGCGCATCTCGTCGCGCCGCTCGCGCTCGCGGCGGTCGCGGCCGGCGCCGACGGCTTGATCGTCGAGGTGCATCCCTCTCCAGCGACGGCGCGGTCGGACGGCGAGCAGTCGCTCGACTTCACCGCGTTCGATGCGATGATGGCGCAGGTGCGTCCCGTCGCGCAGGCGGTCGGGCGCGACGTCTGGCGGCCGGCCGCCGTGGCGGTGCCCGCATGAGCGCCGATCGTGCGCAGGACGCGGACGCGCGACTCGCTCAGCTGCGCGAGGAGATCGGGCGCATCGACGCCGAGATCGTCGAGGCGATTGCGCGTCGCATGCGACTCGCGCGCGAGGTCGGCGCGGTGAAGGCGAGCGCCGGCCTGCCAGTGCTCGACCCGGCGCGCGAGTCGGCGGTCGTCGCGCACGCGGCGGCGCTCGCACGCGACGCCGGACTCCCCGAGGAGGACGTGCGCGCGCTCTTCTGGCAGTTGATGGCGATCTCGCGCCGCGAGCAGGCCGCGGTCACGCGCGACCGCGGCGGACTCGCGCCATGATCGCGATGCGCTATCGCCGCGCGTACGCGTGTGCGTCGTACGCCGTCAGGACCTTCTTCGGTGCGGTGAGCCGCCAGCTATCCTCGACGAGCTGCGCGATCTCCTTCCACGGCGGGTTCCGGTCGAGGAAGACGCCGATCCATCCGCTCGGCCCGACATACGGCGGCACGTAGAACCGCGTCGGTCGATCACGCACCATGAGCTCTTGGTTGCCAGGCGCCGCCTTGAGCCAGACGGCCGGCCGCCCTTGCGTGTGCTTCTCCTGCGGCGGCGCGTACATCGCGAAGATCTTGCCGCAGCGGAACGTCGGCGAGCCCCACGCCTCGACCTCGGTCGTCTCGGGGAGCGCGAGGCAGATCTTCCGGATGCGCGGCAGCGGGCTGGCCATGCTCCGAATCTAGCGCCCGAAGCTCCGAGTGAGTTTCACGAGGAGCCCCGACGCGGCGGTCGCCGGCGCGAGCGGCGTCACGCGGTCGCGCGCGAGGTTCTCGTGATGGCCGTACACGATCCACAGATCATTGCCCTCGCCGGCGTTCCACCGCACGCGCACGTTGCCGAGCGCGAGCTTCGCGAGGCTGTTCGACTGGATGACCGCGCCGAGCGTGAGCCGCGCGTTCGCCGCCGCGAGCACGCGCACGCGCGCGAGCCGCGACCACTCGCCCTCGTCGCGCGACGCGAACTCGACGCGGTCGACCTGGAACTCGCCGCTCACGCGCAGGTGGGCCGAGGCGCGCCACTCGGGGGAGAGCGTGAGCGAGTGCAATCGGCCGTCGAAGTACTCACCGGTCCGCCCGCGTGCGCCGAGCACGAGGCGCGGTCCG
>CAYSAR010000253.1:0-2330 GCA_964428985.1 uncultured Gemmatimonadaceae bacterium
CGGCCGCATCATCGACGGCACCGGCGCCGCCTGGTTCCACGGCGACGTCGCCGTGCGCGGCGACCGCATCGTCGCGGTCACGCCGCGCGGGGTTCTCGCGCGCGCGAGGGCGCGGCAGTACGTCGACGCGCGCGGCCTGGTCGTCGCGCCGGGGTTCATCGACATCCAGGGCCAGAGCTACGGCTACCTGCTCGGCGGCGACTCGCGGCTCGTCGCGAAGGTCTCGCAAGGCGTGACGACCGAGATCCTCGGGGAGGGGTCGACGCCGGCGCCGGTGAGCGCGGCGATGCTCGCCGCCCGGCCACGCGGCGACACGCTCGCCCGCCGCTTCGCGAGCGAGCGCGGCTTCGGCCACTGGCTCGAGGCGATGGAGACGCGCGGGGTCTCGGTGAACGTCGGGTCGTTCGTCGGCGCGAGCACGATCCGTGAGTACGGCATGGGCCTCGCGAGCGGTCGTGCGAGCGGCGAACGGCTCGAGGCGATGCGCGGCGCACTCGCCCGCGCGATGGAGGACGGCGCGTTCGGCATGGCGTCGGCGCTGATCTATCCGCCGGGCGTCTTCGCGAGCACCGAGGAGCTCATCGACGTCGTGAAGGCGATGGCGCCGTATGGGGGCCTCTACATCACGCACATGCGTTCCGAGGGCGACAAACTGCTCGAGGCGATCGACGAGGCGGTGCGCATCGGGCGCGAGGGCGGCGTGCCGGTCGAGATCTACCACCTCAAGGCGGCCGGTACGCGCAACCATTCGAAGGGCCCGCAGGCGATCGCGCGCATCGACGCGGCGCGCGCCGAAGGGCTCGACGTGCAGGCGAACATGTACCCTTACACGGCCGGTGGCACCGGCCTCACGTCGTGCCTGCCGCCCGCCGCGCAGGAGGACGGCCGCCTCTTCGCACGACTCGCCGACCGCGCCGAGCGCGCGCGCATCCGCGCCGAGGTCGAGCGGCCGACGAGCGACTGGGAGAACCTCTGCGAGCTCGCGACGCCCGAAGGCGTGCTCATCGCGCGGCTCAACAGCGACTCGCTGCGTCAGTTCTCGGGGAGGCGCCTCTCGGAGATCGCCGCCGCGCGCGGCACCGATTGGATCGAGACCGCGATGACGCTGATCCTCGCCGAGCGCACGCGCGTCGAGACGATCTACTTCCTCATGAGCGAGGAGAACGTCGCGCTCAACCTCCAGCAGCCGTGGATGAAGATCGGCAGCGACGCGGGCGGCCCTGACCCGGCGACGGCGCGCGGTCTCGTCCACCCCCGCGCGTACGGCACCTTTCCGCGCATCCTCGGTCGCTACGTACGCGAGCAACGCGTCATGCCGCTCGAGGAGGCGGTGCGGAAGATGACGTCGGCGACGGCGCGGCGGCTCGGCGTCACCGACCGTGGCCTGCTCGCGGTCGGTATGTTCGCGGACATCGTCATCTTCGATCCCGACTCGATCATCGACCATGCGACGTTCGAGTCGCCGCACCAGGTGTCGACCGGCGTGCACGCGACGTACGTGAACGGGGTCGCGGTCTGGCAGGACGGCGCGCACACCGGCGCGACGCCGGGGCGTGCCGTGCGTGGGCCGGCGTACGCACGCCGGAACCCGATGCCCTGACAGCCGTACGGACGGGGGATAGCTTTCGCGAGAGCACCTTCTCCCGTCATCCGTGATCGCTCCGACACACGACCCGACCTCGCTCTCCGAGAAGGAGGCGCGCCTCATCGCGTGGTTCCGCGACCGCGGATCCGCGCTCGTCGGGTTCTCGGGCGGTGTCGACTCGGCGTACCTCGCCTGCGTCGCCGTCGACGCGCTCGGGCGCGGGCGCGTGCTTGCCGTGATCGGACGCAGCGCATCGTATCCCGAGGCGCAGTGGACGCGCGCGCGCGAGGTCGCCGCGCGGTTCGACATCCCGGTGCTCGAGATCGACACCGACGAGATCAACGATCCGCACTACGCCGCGAACCCGGTCAATCGCTGCTACTTCTGCAAGTCGGAGCTGTGGCAGCGACTGCGACCGATCGCCGAGGAGCGGGGTCTCGCCGTCGTCGTTGACGGCACGAACGCGGACGACCGCGGCGACTATCGGCCCGGCACGCAGGCGGCGCGCGAGCGCGGTGTCGCCTCGCCGCTCGCCGATCTCGGCTTCACGAAGGATGAGATCCGCGAACTCTCGCGCCGCCGCGGCATCCAGACTTGGTCACAGCCGTCGTCGCCCTGCCTGTCGTCGCGCATCCCGTACGGCACCGCGGTGACGATCGAGCGGCTGCGACAGATCGAGGTCTCCGAGGAGCAGCTGCGGAAAGTCGGTGTCGAAGGCAACCTGCGCGTCCGGCTTTTCGGTTCG
>CAYSAR010000253.1:2340-3495 GCA_964428985.1 uncultured Gemmatimonadaceae bacterium
CGCGAGCGCGCATCGTCGCCGCGGTGCGCGCGTCGGGGTTCGACGAGGTCGAGGTCGACCCGCGCGGCTTCCGCGCCGGAGCGCTGAATGTCCTCGCCGGCATCGTGCCGGACGAGGCACCGCCGACGCGCGAGGCCTGATGGGCGGCTGTCTCCGCCGCGCCGGCTGCGCGGTGCTGCTCCTCGTGCTCGGCGCCGTGGGCTGGCACTTCCGCGAGCGCTGGATGCCGAAAGCCAAGGAGTTGATCACGGCGGAGTTGCCGCCCGATCCCCCGGCGAGTTGGACTCCGCTCTCGCGTGACGGTGCGCGGCGCGCGGTCGACCGCGTGCAGCGGCTGCGCGCCACGACCGGTCCGGCCTACGTGAACGTCGGCGCGGCCGACTTCGCGTCGTACATGCTCGGCGCCGCGCTGACGCGTCTGGCCGAGGTCGACAGCGCGCCGGTCGCGATCGTCTCGGAGGGCCAGCTCTGGCTGCGCACGCTGATCCGGCTCTCGGATCTCGGCGGGCGCGAGTCGCTCGGCGCGCTGTCGCCGCTGCTGAACGACGTGGAGCCACTGACGATCGCCGGACGGCTGGAGCCCGTGCGCGACGGCCTCGCGCAGTATCGCCTGACGGAGGTCGCATTGCGCGACTTGCGCGTGCCGGAGGTCGTGGTCCGTCGGCTCGTGACGCGGTGGGGTCCACCGGTGCGACCCGACGGCGTCGCCGGCGGCGCGTTGCCGATCGAGCTTCCGCCGTTCGTCGCCGACCTTCGGCTCGTCAACGGGCGCGTCACGCTCTACAAGGCGGCGCCATGAGCCGGCGCGTCCTCGTCGTCGACGACGAAGCCGGCATCCGCGCCGCGCTCGCCCAGTTGCTCGAGTACGAGGGCTACGAGGTGCGCGCCGTCGCGAGCGGCAAGGAGGCGCTCGAGACCTACGCACAGTGGCATCCGCATCTCGCGTTCCTCGATGTCAAGATGGCCGGCATCGACGGCCTCGAGACGCTCAAGCGGCTGCGGCAGCACGATCCGGCCGCCGTCGTCGTGATGATCTCGGGGCACGCGAGCATCCAGGACGCCGTCGAAGCGACGCACCTCGGCGCGTACGACATCCTTGAGAAGCCGCTCGACACCGACCGCATCCTCGTCACGCTGCGCACCGCGATCGGGCAC
>CAYSAR010000254.1:0-3472 GCA_964428985.1 uncultured Gemmatimonadaceae bacterium
GAAGAGCGCCGCGATGAGCACCAGGCCGCCGAAGATCGGCGTCATGATGAGCACGTTGAGCAGCACGAGCGCGGCGCGGATCATGTGCCGGCGAAATGGTCGAAGGCCGGTGGCAGGGACACCGCGGCGCCGCCACGCGTCGCCGCGACGCCGGCACCGCGCTCGATGCGACCGATCGCGGTGAGCGGGAGCCCGTCGTGGGCGGCCGTGAACGCGGCGACGTCGATCGCCGGCGCGGCGACGAGCAACTCGTACTCCTCGCCGCTCGCGAGCGCGTCCTCGACGTCGACGGAGGCGATGCACGGCACCGCATCGAGATCGAGCACGCAGCGCACGTCGCTCGCCGCCGCGAGATGCGCGACGTCACCGGCGAGCCCGTCGCTCAGGTCGATCGCCGCATGCGCCCCGTGCGCGGCGAACCACTCCCCCGCCCCGATGCGCGCGACGGGGCGCGCGAAGCGCTCCCGCGCCCACTCCGGCAGCGCCTCGCGCCGCTGCCACGCGCGCAGCGCCGCGCCGGGGCCGCCGAGGCGTCCGGTGACATAGAGCGTGTCGCCCGCGCGCGCGCCGCTCCGCGGCAATGGGTGCGTCGCATGCCCGAGCGCGGTGATCGCGAGGGCGAGCCGATCGCCGTCGGTCACGTCGCCCCCGACGATCGGTGCGCGCGAGTGCGCGGCGGCGTCGCCAAGGCCCTGCGCGAGCGCGCCGAGCGCGGTGCGCCACCGCTGCGGCACGGTCAGCGCGAGCAGCGCACCGATCGGCGTCGCCCCCATCGCCGCGAGGTCGGAGAGCGCCGCCATCGCGGCGCGCCAGCCGATCTCCTGCGGCGTGAGCCACCCCTCGAGGAAGTGCACCGACTCGACGGTCGTGTCGGTGCTCACGACGAGGCGCGAGCCGGCCGGGACGTCGAGCACGGCGCCGTCGTCCCCGACGCCGACGGCCGTCGGGCCCCACCGCTCGAGCAGCGCGCGCACGGCATCGAACTCGCGACCCGGACCCATCGTCACGTGCCGGCTCATGTGGCGCTCAGCGCTGGTGTCCCACCGCCGGTAACTCGGCGAGCACCGGCGGCTCGGGGCGCGGCTCGGCGAGCGCCCACGCGGCGCGCAGCGACTCGACGACGTCTTGGAGCGCGGTTCCGCGGACGGAGCCCGCGGCCGCGGCGTGCTCGCCGGCCCGGCCATGGATCCAGGCACCGCTCGTCGCCGCCGCGAACGGGTCGAGCGTCTGCGCGAGCAGCGTCGCGACGATCCCCGCGAGCACGTCACCACTGCCGGCGGTGCCGAGCGCCGGCGACCCGCTCGCACTCACGGCGACGCGCCCATCGGGGCCGCTGATCACGGTCGGCGGCCCCTTGAGCAGCACCGTCGCGCCGACGGTGCGCGCGAGTTCCGCGCCGATCTCGAAGCGCCGCTCGAGCACGGTGCGCGGGTCGACCTTGAGCAGTCGCGCCGCTTCCACCGGGTGCGGCGTCAACACGGCGCGTCGCGCGCCGATGAGCGTGCCGAGCTGCCGCGGTTCGCCCGCGAACACGTTCAACGCGTCGGCATCGAGGACCACCGGGCCGCGCCATGACACGAGCAGCCGCTCGAGGAGCGCGCGCGACATCGCGGTGCGCCCGAGTCCGGGGCCGAGCAGCATCACGTGCGCCCAGTCGAGCACGCGATCCTGGTCCTCGGCGGTCACCGGCCAGCGCGCCGCCATCGTCTCGGGGAGCGCCGCCTGCACGACCGGCACGTTCGTCGGCGCGACAAGGAGCTGCACCATGCCGATGCCGCTGCGCAGCGCACCGCGCGCGGCGAGCATCGGCGCGCCGGCCATGCCGTCGCCACCGCCGAGGATCGCGAGTCGGCGCCGCACGCCCTTGTGCGCGTCGGCGGGGATCGGTGGCACCGACTCACGCACCAACGCGGCGTCGACGAGCGTGGGCGCGCCATCGCCGAGCGCCGCGTGCGCCCCGAGCCCGATGTCGAGCGTGAGGATCGCCCCGCACTCGTCGCGACGCAGCAGGAGTCCGCGCTTGAGCGCGCCGTACGTGCACGTCAGGTCGGCGCGCACGACGACGCCGCCGGCGCCGGTGGTCGCGTCGAGGCCGCTCGGCACGTCGAGCGCGACGACCGTCGCGCCGCGCGCGCGCAGGTCGCGGATGCGCACGACCGCCTCGGCGGCGGCACCGCTCGCGTCGCCGCGCGCGCCGGTGCCGAGCACGCCGTCGACGACGACCGCCGGCCACTCGGGACGGCTCACGACGTCGAGCATCGGCAACGCCTCGTCGCGCGCGCGACGCGCGTCCTCCGTGCGCGGCTCGCCGAGCGAATCGACAGACACGGGGCAGCCGGCGCGCGCGAGCGACGCGGCCACGACCCACGCGTCGCCGCCGTTGTTGCCCGTGCCGGCGAAGACGACCGCGCCGGCCTGGCGGAGCTCGGGGAACCGGCGCAGCAGCACGGCGGCGGTGTTCGCGCCGGCGGCATGCATGAGCGCGTACGACGCGGTGCCGGCGGCGAAGGCGGCGCGTTCGCGAGCGACCGACTGCTCGGCCGTCACGACGCGGACGGTCATCGGGGGGCCGTGGCGGCGCGGCGGCGCCGATCGGCGTCCGTCACGCGGCGGGGACCGCGTTCCACGGATAGTCGCGGTCGAACGCCTCGTGGAAGTCGTACACGCCGACGAAGTCCGCCTTCGAGTCGGTCGGTTGGCTCATGAGGAGCCCAAGGTCGACGAGCGTGAAGACGATCTCGCCGAGATCCGACGTGTCGCGCACGCCCCAATGCTCGAGGACCGTCCGCGCGAGCACGCCATAGCGCATGAGTGCGAAGTCGCGCGCGCCTTCCGCCAGTTCGCGACCCGTCAGGTGGCGCCGCTCGGGAAGCCGCTGCTGGCAGAACTCGAGCGCGGCGAGCAGGAACAGGTACGCGCGCTCGTCATACCGGCGTTCGCGCAGGCGAATCCGGTCCATGACTCCGTCGCGGAAGGCGAGTTCAGGCATGAACCACAGAGTAGAGGTGGTAGAGGGTAGAGGGTAGGGATCGTCGGGAAGCAGGGTCAGCAGGCGAACATCCGCCCTCTACCACCTGCCCTCTACAATCTGCCGTTCAAACATACAGCGGGAACGCCTCCGTCAACTCCCGCACGCCGGCCTTCACGTGCGTCGTGACGGCCTCATCCTGGGGCGCCGAGAGGACGTCGTTGATGAGCTCGGCGACGCGACGCATCTCGCCTTCGCGCATGCCGCGCGTCGTGACCGCCGGCGTACCGATGCGAATGCCGCTCGTGATGAACGGCGACTGCGTCTCGCGCGGCACGGTGTTCTTGTTCACCGTGATCGCGGCGCGGTCGAGCGCCTGCTCGGCCACCTTACCCGTCAGGCCGTCCCCCTGGCGGCGCGGGGCGGCGAGCAGGAGGTTGTTGGCGGTGCCGCCGTAGACGAGCAGGACGCCTATGTCCATGAGCGACGGCGCGAGCGCGCGCG
>CAYSAR010000255.1:0-3471 GCA_964428985.1 uncultured Gemmatimonadaceae bacterium
GATCCACGTCGCCGAGCGGCTCAAGGCCGAGAACAGCCCGGTCATCCTGACGTCGACGATGGCGGCGCCGGACCGGCAGTACGAGGGCTACGATGAGGCGTACAGCTCGCCGGCGAAGTTGCACGCGGCCGGCGTGAAGTTCGCGATTTCGGGTGGCAGCGGCGGGCTCTACAGCTATCGCCTGCCGTGGGAGGCGGGCGTCGCGGTCGCGTTCGGCCTTCCCGAGGAGGAGGCGCTCAAGGCGGTGACGATCAACGCCGCCGAGTTCATGGGCATCGCCGACAAGGTCGGGTCGCTCGAGGTCGGCAAGGAGGCGACGCTGCTCATCACGACCGGCACGCCGCTCGACATGACCTCGGATATCGAGCAGTCCTACATCCAGGGCCGCGAGATCGACATGAACGACATCCAGAAGCACTTCTTCAGGAAGTACATGGAGAAGGTGAAGCAGCAGGCGACGAAGGTCGCGATGTGAGTGGCCGCGGTGGGCGTGGTGCGCGCCTAGTCGGCGCGCATCACGGTCCCCGCCTCCACTCGCATCGCGCACCGGATCGGCCCGGCGGCCGCCACCATCGTCGCGAGCAGGAGCGCGGCCGGGGCGGCCACGAACGTCACCGCGTCGCGCACCTCCACGCCATAGACAAGGCTCGTCATGACGCGCGCCGCGGCCCATGCTGCGCCGGTCCCGACCGCGAGCCCGACCGCGGCGACGAGTACGACCTCGCGCCCGACGAGCGCCAGGACGTCGCGCGGGCTCGCCCCTAGGGCCGTGCGGATGCCGAACTCCCGCGCGCGCTGCGTCACGAGGTTCGAGAGCACGGCATACACGCCGACGGCGGCGATGAGCAGGCCGAGCGCCCCGAAGGCGCCGATCAACAGCGTGTTCGCGCGGCGCGAGCGCGTCGACGCGCCGATCACCTCGTCCATCATGCGCACGTTGTAGATCGCCTGGCTCGGGTCGACGGCGCGGACCGCGCGCGACATCGCGGCGAGTAGGGAGGGTCCATTCGCGCCGCGCGCGACGACGGCCGCGTTCTGGCCGATGTTCGACTTCATCGGGAAGTACATCTGGGGGCCCGGCTCCCGCTCGACGCCCGCCTCGCGCACATCGGCGACGATCCCGATCACGCGATAGGTCTGTCGGCCGCCGAAGAGGAAGGTACGGCCGATCGGGTCGCGGTCGGGCCAGTAGGCCTTCGCCATCGCCTCGCTGATCACGGCGACCGCCACCGAGTCCGCGCCGTCGCGCGGCGTGAACGTGCGGCCGCGGCGCAGCGTGATCCCCATCGTCTCGAAGTATCCGTCGGAGGCGACGAGCATGCGTGGGAAGCGCTGGCCCGCCGACTCAGGGGCCCCTTCCACGGTGATGCGGATCCCGATGCCGCCCCCTCCGCGAAGCGGAAGATCGTTCACGGTGCCCGCCGCGACGACACCGGGTTCGGCGCGGAGTCGCTCGGCGATCGCATCCAGCCGCGCCGAGCGCTGGGCGAGTGTCACGTCACGCACGAAGCTCAACTCGAGCGTCGCGACGCGGTCGGCGGCGAAGCCGACGTCGGTCGCGAGGAGTCGCTCGAACGAGCGCAGCATCAGACCGGCGCCGATCAATAGCATGCAGGCGAAGCCGAGTTCAGCAGCGACGAGTACGCGCTGCAGGCGGCGAGCCCCGCTCACCGTCGCGCCGTGTCCGCCGCCCGCCTGGATGACCGTCGACACCGACCCGCGCGTCGCGCGGAACGCCGGCCAGAGTCCGAACAGGAGCGATGTGCCGAGCGCGGTGACGATCGCGAATCCGAGCACGCGCAGGTCGAGCTGCGCCGGCGTGACGCCCGAGAGCGCCGCCGGCATCAGCGCGCGCACCGCGCCAAGCAGGAGCGGCGCGACCGCGAGCCCGAGCATCGCCCCGAGCAGCGAGAGCACGAGCGACTCGGCGAGCAATTGTCGGACCAGGCGGCCGCGCGAGGCGCCGAGCGCCGTGCGCACCGCGGGCCCGCGTCCACGAACGAACCCGTGCGCGATCAGGAGGCTCATGATGTTCGAGCAGACGATCAGCAAGAGGATCGCCGTGATGCCGAAGAGGACGAGCAGCGCGCGCTGGCGATCGCCGACGAGCTCGGCGCGGAGCGGTGTGACGATCCCGTCGGCGCGCGCCTGCGCGAGCCATTCGGCGAACGGATCGCGCTGGCCGGGAGAGGCATCGAACTCGGCGCTTGCCCGTTCGACCACGCGTGCATATGCCGCTTGGAGCGTCGCCTCGGCGCTCGAGATCGCGACGCCCCGCGCGAGGCGCGCCATCACGACAGCCGGCAGGAATCCGCGAAAGGGTTCATAGGTCGCCGACGTCGTCGGGATCGCCATCGGGATCCACAGGTCGCTCTCGCCCGGGAAGGAGAAGCCCTCGGGCATGACACCGATCACTTCATACGACTTCGTGTTCAGTGGGATCAGCCTGCCGCGCATTTCCGCGCCGCCGTACGCCGCCATCCAGAGGTTCCACGAGAGCACGACGACGTCAGGCGCGCCGGGCGTGACGTCAGAGGGGCCGATCGGGCGTCCGATCGCGGGGGCGACGCCGAGCGTCGAGAAGAAGTCCGATGAGACGACGCCGACCTTCACGCGCCGTGGCTGCGAGGGATCGGCGAGGTTGAGACCACCGGACGCGTAGACGCCGACGTGCGTGACGAGGTCGCGCATCTCCGACAGGTGGTCGACGTCGAACATCCGCGGCTGCGGCCGGGCGCCCGGGAAGGTGAGCGCCGTCGGGACGCCGACGCGTGCCAGCGTCACGAGCCGGTCCGGCTCCGCGAACGGCAGCGGCCGCAGCAACGCCGCATCCACCGCGCTGAACATCGCCGTCGTCGCACCGATGCCGAGCGCGAGGATGACGATGACGCCGGCCGAGAATGCGGGCCGCGTGCGCAGGCGACGGACCGCGTGTCTCAGGTCGAGCAGCACATGCTCCGTGCGTTGCCATCCCCAAGGGTCGCGCGCGTTGTCGGCGTGCGAGCCGACGTTGCCGAACCGCCGCCGCGCCTCGTGCTCGGCGTCAGGCGCGCTCATGCCCTGCGAGCGCAGCGACTCCGCGCGCATCGCCTGATGGAGGCGCATCTCCTCCTCGAGATCCTCCATCGCGTGCTCACGGGAGACGAGACGACGGAGTCGGGCGACGAGTCGAGCGATCATGGCATCACCCCAGGGATAGCGAGAGGTCGAGCACGGACGCGATCGCGCGCGTCGTGCGTCCGAAGGTGTCGGTCGCGCGCTCGAGTTGGCGGCGGCCGGCGGCGGTCAGGCGGTAGTAGCGGGCACGCCGGCCATCGGGCGTGTGGCCCCAGGTGCCGACGATCCACGCCTGCGCCATAAGTCGCTGGAGGGCGGGGTAGAGCGAGCCTTCCTCGACCGCGAAGACGGCGCCGGAGCGTCGCTCGATCGCTTCGGCGATGCCGAAGCCGTGGAGTTCGTCCTTGGAGTTCG
>CAYSAR010000256.1:0-3471 GCA_964428985.1 uncultured Gemmatimonadaceae bacterium
CGGGCATCTCGTCCTGCGCGAGCGCCGCATCGAGCCGCTCGCCGGTCCAGCGCTGGCGCCGCTCGTCATCGGCGGCGCGGAGCAGCGCCTGCAGCGCGTTGGAATCGATCGGCTTCGTGAGGAAGTCGGTCGCGCCGACCTTCATCGCCTCGACGGCGCTGTCGACGTTCGCGTGCGCGGTCATGAGAATGACCGGGAGCGTCGGATCGTGGCGCTTGAGTCGCCTCAGCAGTTCGATGCCCGACGCGCCCGGCAGCACGACATCGGAGAGCACGAGATCGGGCCGAGCACGAGACAGCGCGGCGTCGGCGGCGGAGGCATCCTCGGCCGTCGTGACGGAATAGCCCCAGTCCTGGAGCCTGATGGAGAGGACCTCGCGCAGCGCGGGTTCGTCGTCGACGACGAGGACGTCGAGCGCAGGAGTGGCTGACATGCCACACTCCTACCCCGAACGGCGGTGCGGGATGCGGGCACCGCTCGTCATTCCCCGCGACTCGCGTCGCCGGGCTACTCCCCTGCTCTCTCCTCCAGCGCCTCGACGAACGACTCGACGAGCGAACAGAACCGTGCCGAAGCTTTGGCACCGACCGCCACCACCTCGGCATGATCGAGCGTCTCGGAAGAGATTCCCGCCGCATGATTCGTGATGCACGACACCCCGGCGCACTCCATCCGCAACGCCGCCGCGACGATCGCCTCGGGGACCGTTGACATCCCGACCGCATCGGCGCCGAGCACCGTGAGCATCCGCACCTCGGCGAGCGTCTCGTAGGTCGGGCCGAGGAGCCCGGCATACGTGCCGTGGTGGACCGCGATGCCGAGCTTCTCAGCCGCGCGACCGAGCAGCGCGACGAGCCGCGGCGACCAGGCCTCACTCATGTCGGGGAAGCGCGTGTCCCCCGGCTCGAGCGACCCGGCGAGCGGGTTCCGGAACTGGAGGTTCAGGTGATCGGTGATCACCATGAGATCACCCGGCGCGAGCGCGCGATTCACGCCACCCGCGGCGTTCGAGACGAAGAGCGTACGGGCGCCGAGCGCGTGCACGACACGCACGGGGAACACGGCCGCCTGCGCGCTGTGTCCCTCGTACATATGGAAGCGGCCCGCGAGCAGGAGCACCTCGCGGCCGCCCAGTGAGCCGCGGATCAGCTCGCCACGATGTCCGATGACGTTCGGCGCGTGGAAGCCGGGGATCTCCGCGTAGGGGACGCGCGCCGCGTCCGTCACGCGGTTCGCGAGCTCGCCGAGTCCCGAGCCGAGCACGATGGCGGCCCTGGGCTCCCGCACGCCGAGTCGGTCGCGCACCGCATCGGCGGCGCGGCGCGCGGCCTCCGCCCCGTAGGCGGATCCACTGGGGCGCACGGTGCCGCTCACGCCGCCTCTCGCGTCAGCGCCGCGAACTCCGCGTCCACGCGCGCGAGGAGCGCCTCGCGCTCGGCGTCGGGCAGGAACGCGCTCGTGAACCCGTTCCGCGCGACGCGCGCGAGTTCGTCGAGCGTGAAGCCGAGGTGTCGCGCGGCGCGGCCATACTCGGTCACGAGGTCCGTCCCGCTCATCAACCGGTTGTCGGTGTTGATCGAGACGCGCAGTCCCGCGTCGAAGTACTGGCGCAGTGGATGCGAATCGAACGAGGCGGCGACCCGCGTCTGCACATTGCTCGTCAGGCAGCACTCGAGGTGGATGCCCTGCTCGCGCGCGAGCGCGAGGAGCGCCGGGTCCTCGTGCAGCCGCGTCCCGTGACCGATGCGCTGGGCGTGGCACTGGTGGATCGCCTGCGCGATCGAGCCCGCGCCATCCCCCTCGCCCGCGTGGCAGGTGCAGGCGAGGCCGTGCTCGGCGCAGTGGCGGAACGCCTCGGCATGCGCCGACGCCGGGTTCCCCGCCTCGCCGCCGGCGAGGTCGAATCCGACGACGCCGTCGCCCTGGAAGTCGACGGCGAGGCGCGCCAGTTCCATCGACGTCGCCGGCGGCATGTTGCGGATCGCACAGACGATCACGCGCGCCAGGATGCCGTACTCGCGCTCGGCGCGTCGCAGCCCGCGCAACGGATGCTCCACCGCCTGCGTGAGCGTGAGTCCCTCGCGCACGTTGAGGATGGGCGCATACCGGACCTCGAGGTACCGCACGCCTTCCCGCGCGCAATCCTCGGCGAGCTCGTACGCGACGCGCTCCATCGCCTCGGCGGTCTGCATGACCGAGAGCGTGACGGTGAAGCGCTCGAGATACTCCTCGAGATCGCGTGCGTCGTCGACGCGCATGTAGTCGCGGAGCGCCTCGGCGTCGTCGCGCGGCATGACATGTCCCAGCTCCCGCGCGAGCTCGAGCAGCGTCTGGGGGCGCACCGAACCGTCGAGGTGGCAATGCAGTTCGGCCTTCGGCAGGCGCCGCAGCAGCTCGCTCGTGATCGCCGCCATCTACGACGCTTGGCGGGTCGAGACGAGACGCATGACGTAGCCGCCGTGCACGACGGTGTCGTTCGGCACGGGCAGGCCACGGCTGTCGGCGATGAGCCGGGTGCCGTCGCGCACGGCCGCGGCCGCACCCGGATCGGCGGCCTCTACGGCCTGGAGGACGGTGCTTCCCGCCGGCACGCTCACGCCGGCGCCATTCACGAAGACCTTGATCGGTTCACTCATCGGACGGGGATGATGCGTGGCGCGCGCAGCGCCTCGGTGGGGACGAGGCGCCCGCCGGGCATCGCGCGCAGGTGCGCGATGAGCGCGTCGAGGTCGACGATGCCCGTCTCCTCGACCCGCGCATCAGCCGAGAGCGCGACGCCGTCGCCGCCGGACGCGAGGAAGTTCGTCATGACGACGCGATACGTGCGACGGTCGTCGAGTCGGCGGCCGTCGCTCAACGTCACGCGACGCAGGCGCCGCATCGCCGGCGCCGTCGGATCGTACTCGATCGTCGCGCCGCTCACGTGATACCGGACCTGCTCGCCGTCGACCAGCCCCTCGAGGTAGCGGCGCAGCGCGTCGCCGCGCACGGTCACGACGACGAGCCGGTTCTCGAACGGCTGGATACTGAAGAGGTCGCCCCACCGCACCGTCCCGGCACGCAGGTCGGTGCGGATGCCGCCGTTGTTCATGACGGCGACATCGCCCTGCGCGGCGGCGCGCTGGGCGTCGGCGATGAGGTTCCCGAGCGCGTACTGGGTACCGCGGCGCGCGAGCGTCTCGCTCGCCTCCGTCACGACCGCCTCGACGCGCGGCGCGACCGCCTCGACCGCTTCGCGCACGATCGCGGCGATCGCCGGGTCGGGCGTGATGCTGTCGCTCGTCACCGACCAGACCTGCGGTCGCAGCACCGGCCGCGCCGACATCCACGCCGGATGGTCCATCGGGATGTCGAGCACGCCGATCGCGCGCCCCGACGAGCGCGCCTGCACGATTGGCACGCCGTTGACGATCGTGCCGATCGGCGAGTGCGTGTGCCCGGAGACGATGCCGTCTATGAGCGGCGCCCCCA
>CAYSAR010000257.1:0-3466 GCA_964428985.1 uncultured Gemmatimonadaceae bacterium
TCGTCTTCCTGGACGAACCAACCGGCGGTGTCGACCCGGTCACGCGGCGGCAGTTCTGGGAGCTCATCTACGACGCCGCGTCGCGCGGGACGACGGTGCTCGTCACGACCCATTACCTCGACGAGGCCGAGTACTGCGACCGGTTGTCGATCATGGTCGATGGCCGCCTCGCGGCGATCGGCACGCCGGGGGAGCTCAAGGCGACGCACGGCGTGGCATCGCTCGACGACCTGTTCGTGCGGTTGGTGCGCGGATGAGCGCGACGCGCCGACCGGGCCGGCTGGCCGCGCTGCGCGCGTTCATGGCGAAGGAGGTGCGCCACATCCTGCGCGACCGCCAGACGCTCACGATCCTGTTGCTCCTGCCGCTCGCGCAGGTCGTGCTCTTCGGCTACGCGCTGCGCACCGACGTGCGCGAGGTGCGCGTCGCGTTCGTCGCGAGCGCGCCGGACGTCGCGACGACCGCGCTGCGGGACCGCCTCGCGCATGGCGGCCGCACGCGCCTCGTCGCGACGGCGACGGACACGCGCGCGCTCGCGCCGCGCTTCCGCGCCGGCGACGTCGATGTCGCGGTGGTGGTGGAGGCGGGTCTCGGCGATCGCCTGGGGCGCGGGGAGACGGTGGCCGTGCAACTGATCGCCGACGCGTCGGATCCGAACACCGGGGCGACGATGCAGGCGTACGTCGCGGCGGTGGTACGGGAGTGGGAGGGGGAGATGGTCGCGGCGCACGAGGCGACGCGGGGGCGGCGAACGCAGGCGCCGGTCCGCCTCGAGCCCCGCCACCGCATGCGCTACAACCCGACGCTCGAGAGCGTGAACCTCTTCGTGCCCGGGCTCATCGCGCTCATCGTCACGCTCGTCTCGACGCTCATGACCGCGATCTCGCTCTCGCGCGAGAAGGAACGCGGCTCGCTCGAGGTGTTGCTCGTCTCGCCGCTGCGCCCCTGGCAGGTGATCACCGGCAAGGTGGCGCCCTACCTCGTGCTCGCGTTCGCGAACGTCGTGACGGCGCTGCTCGCGGCATGGCTCGTCTTCGGCGTGCCGTTCCGCGGGAGTCTCGCGCTGCTCCTCTGGGCGAGCGCGCTGTTCGCGCTCGTCGGCCTCGCGCTCGGCGTCCTGATCGCCGCCGTCACGCCGTCGCAGATCGCGGCGATGCTCGCGGCGCTCGGCGGGACCATGCTGCCGAACGCGCTGCTCTCCGGCCTCATCTTCCCGATCGCGAGCTTGCCCGCGCCGCTTCAGGTGCTCACGAACGTCGTGCCGGCCCGCTGGTTCATCGTCGTCGCGCGCGGCGTGATGCTCAAGGACGCCGGTTTCCCCGAGCTCTGGCAGGAGCTCGCGATCCTCGCACTCATGGCGGCGGTGTTCATGGCGCTCGCGATGCGCCGCTTCCCGACGAGGCTCGCATGAACGCGCGAGGCATGCGGCTCGCGTTGCGTGCGCTGCTCCGCAAGGAGTTCCGCCAGATCCGGCGCGACCCCGTCCTGCTGCGCTTGCTGCTCGTCATGCCGATTATCCAACTGCTCGTGCTCGCGAACGCGGCGACGTTCGAGGTGACGAGCGCGCAGCTCTGGGTCGTCGACCAGGACCGCTCGACCGAGTCGCGGGCGGTCGTCGACCGGCTCGTCGCGAGCGGCCGCTTCGTCCCCGTCGGCGCCTCGGCGACGATGGTGCCGGCCGACGAGGCGATGGTCGCCGGGCGCGCCGACGCGATCCTCGTCATCCCGCCCGCGTTCGGACGCGATCTCGTGCGCGATCGACACGCGCCCATCCAACTCGTCCTTGACGCGGTCAACGGATCGGCGGCCGGCGTGACGCAGGGCTACGCGCTCGAGATCCTGCGTGACCAAGCGCCGCGGATCGAGATCCGGCGCCGGGGCTGGTACAACCCCGACCTCGACTACCGCGACTACATGGTGCCAGGGATCCTCGTGCACCTCGTCACGCTCGTCGGCACGCTCATGACGGCGCTCAACATCGTGCGCGAGAAGGAGTCGGGGACGCTCGAACAGCTCAACGTCACGCCGGTGCCGCGCGCGGCGTTCATCGCGTCGAAGCTCATCCCGCTCTGGGTCATCGCGCTCGTCGAACTCACGCTCGGGCTCGTCGTCGCACGCTTCGTGTTCGACGTGCCGATGGTCGGGAGCCTCGGCGTCGTCTATGCGGGCGCGGCGCTGTACCTGCTCGCCGCCCTCGGCCTTGGCCTACTCGTCTCGACGGTCGCGGAGACGCAGCAGCAGGCGGTCTTCGTCACGTTCTCGGTGATGCTGATCTACCTGCTCATGAGCGGACTGTTCACGCCGGTGCGCGGCATGCCGTCCTGGGTGCAGGTCGTCGCGCAGGCGAACCCGATGCTGCACTTCCTCGCGGTCGTGCGCGGCGTGCTGCTCAAGGGGGCGGGCTTCGCGGACCTCGGGCGCGAGTTCCTCGCGCTCACGGCGATGGGGACGTCCGTGCTCGCGCTCGCCGTCGCGCGATACCGCAAGCGCGCCGCCTGAGTCGGGCTCCTGACCCGGGCCTTACGCCGCCGGACCGGCGCACACACATTCGCGGCATGCGACTCTCCCACGCCCTCGCCGCCACCGGGCTCCTCGCCGGAGCCGTCCTCCTCCTTGGGATCGCCAGTCGCCAACCGACCGCGCCCTACACGCTCGAATCGCCGCGCGCGCCGTCGCCCGGACGTCTCCGCGTGCTCGTCCTGCACGACATGGAAGGGCTCTCCGGCCAGGACGATTTCCGGACGTTCGACTTCGGCTACCCCGAACACTATCGCCGCGGGCAGGAGTTGCTCGCCGGCGACGTGAATGCGGTCATCGACGGGCTCTTCGCCGGCGGCGCGACGCAGGTCGAGGTCGTCGATGGGCATGGCAGCGGCAACCAGGACCCAGACCTGCGGCGCGACCTCCTCGACCCGCGCGCGACGCACGTGCTGCGCGACCGACCCTTCCGCGAGTATGTCGACCTCGTCGCGCCCGACGTCTACGACGGCGTCGTCCTCGTCGGCATGCATGCGAAGTCGGGGAGTCGTGGATTCGCGTCGCACACGTACACGCTGGGAATCGAGTTCATCGTGAACGGGCTGCGCATCACCGAAAGCGAGCTCGTCGCCTTCTCGTGGGCGCGCGAGCGCGTGCCGATCATCATGGTGTCGGGCGATGACCGGCTGAGAGCCGATCTCGCGACGACGATGCCCTGGATCGAGTACGCCACCGTGAAGACGGCGACGTCGGCGTCGACGGCGACGCTGCGTCCGCTCGCCGGGGCACGGGCCGACCTGCGCGAGTCGGCGCGTCGCGCGGCGGAACGCCTGCGTTCCGGCACGAGCGGGTTCCAGGTGCCGCGGCTGCGCGAGCCGGTGCAGGCGGCGGTGCGCGTCGTGCCGCCGGCGAGTCTCTCAGTGCTGCGCAACGTGCCCGGCATCCGCTACGCCGACGACCAAGTGACGTTCGAGGCGGCCGACTACCA
>CAYSAR010000258.1:0-3416 GCA_964428985.1 uncultured Gemmatimonadaceae bacterium
GAGGTGGGGCAGCAAGCCGGAGGCATCGACGTGCTTCCCTGATGCGGGGTGCGGCGAACCCCGGTACGGGGTTCGCGGGGGAGGTAGGGATGCTCGGTGCGGGAAGACGATGCTCGGGTAGGGAAACCGGTGCTCCATGCTGGGTGTGGGACCTTCCTACCTCAGCATCCAGCACCGGTTTCCCTATCCCGGCATCATCCTTCCGCACTCGGCATCCCTACCTCCCCCCGGCACTCCGCACCGAGGTAAGCATTCCCCTCGTCCCGCATCACGCACGAGCGGGCCGGATGGCACGACCCGTCCGCGGCCCCCGCGCTCCATCGAGGTATGCGATCCCCCCATTCACGATCGTCGCCTTGATCCCCACCGCGTACTGGAACGGATCCTCGAACGTCGCCTGATCCCGCACGCGCGCGGCATCGAAGACCACGACGTCGGCGAAGTTGCCTTCGGCGAGCGTGCCGCGGCCGTCGAGCCGCACGCGCGAGGCGGGGAGCGCACTGAGTTTCCGCACGGCCTCCTCGAGCGACAGCACGCCGCGCTCGCGCACGTAGAGTCCGAGCACGCGCGCGAAGCTCCCCGCCCCGCGCGGATGCGGCACGCCGCGGCGCGCGGGACCGCTCGTGGCGAGCGCACCGCCGTCCGACGCGACCATGCCGAGCGGATGTTTGAGCAGGCGCTCGAGATTCGCCTCGCTCATCGCGAACCCGACCATGCCGACGTTGCCGCGGCTGCGCTTGAGCAGTCCGACGGCGTGCTCGTACGGATCGAGGCCGCGGCTCAACGCATCGGCGCCGAGGCGCTGTCCCTCGACCGAGCGATCCTCGGGCACCGCGACCGTCGTCACCTGCACGCTGTTCCATCCGCCGATGAGATCGACCTTCGCCTCGACCTCCTCGCGCAGGCGCGGTGCCGTCGCGGCCGTTTCCGTCCGCGCGATGAGCCGCTCGATCCCCTGCGCGCGGCTCCAGGCCGGGAAGAGGCTCGTGAGTCCCGTCTGGTACGCGATGTAGGGATAGCGATCGAACGCGATGTCGATGCCCTCGTCGCGCGCCGCCTCGATGCGCGCGAACGCCTCGCCGAGGTTCGGCCAGTTCCGCGGTCCCATCGTCTTGAGATGGGAGACCTGGAGCGCGCATCCGGCCTCGCGCGCGATCGCGATCGCCTCGTCGAGCGCCTCGAGGAGCCGGTCGTCCTCGTTGCGCATGTGCGTGTGGTACGCGAGCCCGCGCGCCGCGAGCGGGCGGCAGCAGGCAATCAGCTCCTCGCGCGACGCGAACGCGCCGGGCAGGTACTCGAGGCCGCTCGACGCGCCCGACGCGCCCTCGTCGAGCGCTTGCTCGACCATCGCGACCATGCGATCGACCTGCGCGGCAGTCGCGCGCCGGTCGCCCCCACCCACGACGAGGCCGCGCACCGTGCCGAGCCCGATGCAGGTGCCGACGTTCGCGCCCGGACGCAGTCGGTCGACCGAATCGAGGAACGCGCGCATCGTCGCGCCGCGCGTCCCCTGTCCCGGCGCCCGCGAGTTCCCGTCGGAGCCGATGATGACCGTCGTCACGCCCTGCCGCACCGTCGACTCGAGCATCGGGTCGGCGAAGAGCGAGCCTTCGGCGTGCGAGTGGATGTCGATGAAGCCCGGCGCGATGATGAGGCCCGTGCAGTCGATCTCCCGCACGCCCTGCTCGGCGATGTCCCCGATGCGCACAATGCGGTCCGCGGTGATGCCGACATCAGCGAGGAAGCCGGCGCGACCGGTGCCATCGACGACGGTGCCGCCCCGCAACACGAGGTCGAGCGCCCGATGATCGCCCCGCATGCCTTCCAGCCGGAATGCACCACCGGGCGCCAGGGCAACAGCCGCGACGCCGAGCCGCTTCATGAAATCACGGCGCCGGATCATCGGCGCAATCTGGGCAAGAGACCGACTTCCTGCCATATTAGCCACGCGTGTAACGTCTCGCCGTCCATGGTGTAGTCACCCTGATCGGTTACCTCGCCGTGCCCCACCGCCTTCGTGACGCATCCGTGACCCGAGGTCGAAAGCAGACTGACAAGAGCCTGAGTGCCGAGCGCTCCAAGACGGATCGGTCGTTCGCCGAGCGGCGCGCCTGGCTCGAGGACGCGGCGGACCGGCTCCGTCATCGAGACCGCGCACACCGTGATGCCGAGCGATCGGCATCGCGGCGCAAGTCGGATGACGCCCGCGACGCCACCCGCGCCGGCAACCTGAGCCGCGCCGAGGAGCGCCGCGCCCAGGACGACCGACTCCGCAAGGAACGCAAGCGCTTCGACCGCGCCCTCGCGGCCGAGCGCAGCGGGATCGACCGGAGCATGGCGCGCGAGCGGGACGCCTCGCACGCCGAGGCACGGAGCCTCTTCGACGGCGAGCGGCGCGCGACCGACCGCGACCTGTCGCGCGAGCGCACCTACGCCGATGCGGCGGCCCGTCGGCTGCATGGGTTCCTCCTCGCCGCCGAGGCGACTCTGACCGACGAGCGCGACTCACTCCTCCTGCGTGATGAGTTCCTTGGCCTGCTGAGCCACGACCTCAAGAAGCCCATGCTCGAGATCTCGCTCTCCGCCGACCGGTTGCGGCGCAACGTCTTCCGCGCGGGCGCGGACCGCGAGGACCGGCTCCAAGTCGAGCGCATCGCGCGCAACTCACAGGTCGTGCTCCGTCTCGTCGGCGATCTCATGGAACGCGTGGCCCTTTGGAACGCGGCGGACGCGCGCCTGCGCGGGGGCAGGTCGCGCACCGGACGCGGGAACGGCACGCCGACGGCGCGTAAGGCGAAGGCGGCGAAGAGGAAGCCGGCCAAGAAGGTCGCCAAGAAGCGATCGGCCTCACGATCGACACTATGACCCCGGCGAACCGATCGCGGAACATGTGAGGGAAGCACGAGGGGGCCGGCGCACGCGCCGGCCCCCTCTCACATCTCCCCTCCCACAGCTCCCATCAGTACCGGTAGTGATCCGCCTTGTACGGTCCCTCGACCGGCACGCCGATGTATGACGCCTGCTTCTCGGTCAGCTTCGTCAGCTTCACGCCGAGCTTGTCGAGATGCAGCCGCGCGACCTTCTCGTCGAGCTTCTTCGGCAGCACGTAGACCTTCCGCTCGTCGTACTTCGTGCCCGAGACGGTCGGCTTGCCCTGCGCGGCGAGGTGCAGGTCGATCTGCGCGACGACCTGGTTCGAGAACGAGCAGCTCATCACGAACGACGGATGGCCCGTCGCGCAGCCGAGGTTGAGCAGGCGCCCCTCGGCGAGGATCAACACCGAGTGACCGTCGGGGAAGACCCACTCGTCGAACTGCGGCTTGATGTTGTTGCGCTTGATGCCCTTGATGTTCTTGAGGCCGGCCATGTCGATCTCGTTGTCGAAATGGCCGATGTTGCCGACGATCGCCTTGTCC
>CAYSAR010000259.1:0-3404 GCA_964428985.1 uncultured Gemmatimonadaceae bacterium
CCGACATGTTCTCGGTGCCGTTCCAGTTCGGCGGCACGTCGCTGCTCATCGTCGTTGGCGTCGCGCTCGACACGATGACGCAGATGCAGCAGCACCTGTTGCTGCGGAAGTACGACGGCTTCATGAAGAAGGGCCGCGTGCGCTTCCGCGGCCGCGGCGCCCAGACCGGCTTCTGAGCCGGTGACGACGCCGTGATCATCGTGCTGCTCGGCCCTCCTGGGGCCGGCAAGGGGACCCAGGGCGAGCGCATCGCCGACGCCCTGGGCATCCCAAAGATCGCGACCGGAGACGTGCTGCGCGCCGCGGTGAAGGCCGGCACGCCGCTCGGTCGCGAGGCGAAGGGCTACATGGACCGCGGGGACCTCGTCCCCGACGCCGTCATCCTCGGCATCATGAAGGAGGCGCTCGCCGAGCCGGCGAACGCGAAGGGCGTCATCCTCGATGGCGTCGTGCGCACGGTGCCGCAGGCCGAGGGCCTCGCGAAGGCGACGCGTGAGCTCGGCCGCCGGGTCGACCTCGTGCTCATGTTCGACATCGCCGACGACGAGCTCGTCGCGCGGCTCTCGGGTCGCACGACCTGCGAGAAATGCCAGAAGCCGTTCACCGGCCTCGAGCCCGGCGCGCCATGCCCGACGGGCGACGGCGGCACGCTCGTGCGCCGCAAGGACGACGAGCCCGAGGCGATCCGCAACCGGTTGCGCGTGTACCGGGAGCAGACCGCGCCGGTGCTCGATTGGTACGTCGCGAACGGCGCGAAGGTCGAGCGCATCGACGCGGTGGGCTCGTTCGACGAGGTCACGCAGCGCGCGCTCAAGGCCGTCGGGAAGTGAGCGGCGCAGGACGCGCCGGGCGCGCGCGCGGGGGACGGCGGTGATCCAGCTCAAGAGCGCGCGGGAACTCGAGATCATGGCGGCGGGAGGACGGATCCTCGCCGCGACGCACCAGCACGTGAAGCCGGCGATCCAGCCGGGCATCACGACGATGCAGATCGACCAGATGGTCGAGAGCTTCATCCGTTCGCACGCTGGCGCGACGCCCTCGTTCAAGGGTCTCTACGACTTCCCTGGCTCGGCCTGCATCTCGATCAACCAGGAGATCGTGCACGGCATCCCGTCGACGAAGCGCGTGCTCGCCGAGGGCGACATCGTCACCGTCGACATCGGCGTCCACCTCGGCGGGTTCCACACCGACTCGGCGTGGACGTACGCGGTCGGCGAGATCGCGCCGGAGACGCAGCGGCTGCTCGACGTGACGGAGGCCTCGCTCTGGGCGGGGATCGCGGAGGCGAAGCTGGGCAACCACATCGGCGACATCGGCGCGGCGGTGGAAGCGGTCGTTCAGAAGGGACGCTTCAGCGTCGTGCGCGACCTCGTGGGGCACGGCGTCGGCGCGCAGATGCACGAGGACCCGCAGGTGCCGAACCACGGGAAGCCGAAGCGCGGGCCGAAGCTCCAGGCGGGGATGACGCTCGCGATCGAACCGATGGTGAACGCGGGGACGCCGGCGACGCGCACGCTCGCGGACAAGTGGACGATCGTGACGCTCGACGGCGCCATGAGCGCGCACTTCGAGCACACGGTCGCGATCACGGCCGACGGGCCGCGGGTGCTGACGACGCTCTAGTTGATCGTCGGGCCCCAGGCGATCGCGAGGAGGCCGTAGACGAACGCGAGGGCGGCGGCGATGCCGAGCGGGCCGGTGATGCGCTGGGAGGTCTCGAGCGCCGTGAGCTGGCTCGGCGAGAGTTCGCGCGGATCCTCGAGCCGGCGCTCGGCGAGGGCCCATGCGCCGTAGGCGCCGAGGCAGGCGCCGGCGGCGCCGAGCGCGAACCAGCCCATCGGCCGCGCCCAGACCGCGACGACGGCGAGGAGGACGCCGCCGACGATGTCGATGAGTAGCCGAGAGCGCGGCGTCGCGAGCGCGCGGACGCTCAGCAACTCGGGAAGGGACGGGTGCGGGTTCTCCGTCGCGGCCATGCGCCCAACATACGCCTCGGACACCGTTCGGGGCGAGAGGGGGCACCTAGTCCTTGGGCTATCTGGCTCGTGCTCCCTGCCGCCACCGCGCGCGTTCTTGGTCGCGGGGCTGAACCACCCGTGCGACGCCTGGCGTCGCGCCGCGCCTCCGATGTGCGCTACGCGCCGAGTTGCGATTCGACTGCCTTCGTCGCGCGGGCGGCGGCGGTAGCGCAGGAGGTGACGAGGGAGGCGGCCTCGGCGGCGAGCGGTGCGCCTTGCGCCTTGTCGGGCATGCCGACGACGTTGATGCGCACGTTGTAGGCGGCGCCGCGGCAGGCGGCTTCGGCCAACAGCGCGGCGACGCCGGCGTCGCTCGCGGCGTTCGTGTTCCCCTTCTCGGCGCAGGTCGCCGCGAGTTCGGCCACCTCGGCGGCGCGGCGCGCGGTCTCGAGCGGCACCTCGGCGGCCTTCAGGAGTGCGCGCTGGATCGCCGCGTCGCGCGCGGCTTGCTGCTCGGGCGATTCCTTCGGGAGCTTGTACGCCTCGCTCACGCCAGCGTACGCGGCCGCGTCCTCGTCCTTGAGCTCGTTGAGGCGCCGCACGAGCGCGGCGGCGCGGATCGCGAGCTCCTTCATCTCGCCCTCGACCGCCGCGTACTTCTTCCGGCCGACGGTGAGCCCCGCCACCATCTGCGCGAGCGCGGCGGCCATCGAGCCGACGAGCGCCGAGACGGTGCCGCCGCCCGGGACGGGCGCGCTCGAGGCGACGCTCGCGACGAAGCCGCTGAGCGACTCACCGCCGGAGACCGCCGCGCGCACGTTCCGCTCGAGCACGAGGTCGGGGCTGTACGTCTTCCAGCGCAGGTGTCGCGCCGCGGTCGCGAAGAGCGCGCTCTCGGGGACGAGACCGACGACCTCGCTCCACGTCGGCGTCACGCCGAGCGCCTCCGCTTCCATCCTCACCATGTCGTACGCGCGATGGAGCGGCGTCGCGTCGAGGTCGACGAGGTTCATCGAGACCTGCGCCTGGCCGTCGACCTCGAGGCCGAGTCCCTTCACGCCCTTGAGCCCGCCCGACGAGCCGCGCACCGCCTTGGCGACGGCCTTCGCGACGCCGAGGTTCTCCTTGCCGCCGAGGTAGACGTTGAACGCGACGAGGAACGGCCGCGCGCCGATGACGGTGGCGCCGGCGGTCGCATGGATCTTGTTGGGCCCGAAGTCGGGCGTGCGCGCGGGGTTCGTGCCGATCTCGGTCTTCGCGAGCTCGAACTCGCCGCGCCGGATGTCGGCGAGGTTCGTGCGGTCAGGGCGCGTCGCGGCGCGCTCATACAGGAAGACGGGGATGCCGAGCTCCTGGCCGACGCGCTCGCCGAGCGTGCGCGCGAGGGCGATGCAGTCCTCCATCGACGTGCCCTCGAGCGGGATGAACGGGCAGACGTCGGTCGCA
>CAYSAR010000260.1:0-3399 GCA_964428985.1 uncultured Gemmatimonadaceae bacterium
GGCGTGAAGCTGCTCGCGGTCGACGAGGCGCACTGCATCAGCCAGTGGGGGCACGACTTCCGTCCGAGCTACCTGCGCGTGAAGGACGTGCGCCAGCGGCTCGGCGCGCCGCCGACCGTCGCGCTCACCGCGACGGCGACGCCCGAGGTGCGCGAGGACATCGCCCGGCAGCTCGCGCTCAGCGACCCGGCGCTGATCCTCACGGGGTTCGACCGCACGAACCTCACCTACCACGTGATCCCGACGAAGAACGACGCGGCGAAGGACGCGACGCTCGTCGACCTGCTCGCCGAGCATCGCGAAGGCGTCGCGATCGTCTACGCGAGCACGCGCAAGACCGTCGAGCGCATCGCGACGATGCTGCGGCAGCACAAGGTGCAGGCGCTCGCGTATCACGCCGGTCTCGACGACGAGCACCGCGCCGAGGTGCAGGACGCGTTCATGTCCGAGCGCGTGCGCGTGATCGTCGCGACGAACGCGTTCGGCATGGGGATCGACAAGCCGAACGTGCGGCTCGTCGTGCACCACGCGATCCCGGGGACGCTCGAGGCCTACTACCAAGAGGCGGGGCGCGGCGGGCGCGATCGCCAGCCGGCGACGGCGATCCTGCTGCACGCGTTCCAGGACCGCTTCACGCACGAGTTCTTCATCAAGGGCGCGCTGCCGGAGCGGGAGGTCGTCGCGGCGGTCTATGAGGCGATGCGCAAGCTCGCGGACCCCGATGGCCTCGTCGACGCGCAGGCGACGACGATCGCCGCGAAGGCGAAGGGGAAGGTCAGCGATCGCGAGGTCGACTCGGCGCTGCGGATCCTCACGCGCGCCGGTGCGGTCGCCGTCGCCGATGCGTCACGGTCGCAGGCGCACGTACGGCTGCTCGCGACGCCGGAACGCATCAAGCGTGAGCTGTCGGCCGAGGAGCACGGCATGGAGCTCGAGCTGTTGCGCGCGCTCTGGCGCCGGGCCGGCGCGGCGTTCCACGATGGCATCGTCGCCGATCTCGACGCGATGCAGCCTGGACTCGGCGGCGCGTACGGCGTGGCGGCGCTGCTCGATGCGCTTCAGGCGCGGCAGTTCGTCGTCTGGCGACGGCTCGGCGAAGGGCTCACGCTCGCCGATCCATCGAAGTCGCTCGATGCCTGGCCGGTGGATTGGGCGGCGATCGACCGGCGACGGCGCGGGGAGCTGCGGAAGCTCGAGATGGTCCAGAAGTACGCGTACACGGATCAGTGCCGTCGGGCGTTCGTGCTGAAGTACTTCGGCGACCCCGCCGCGCGACCGAAGTGCGAGGGGTGCGACAACTGTCTCGGCATCAAGCACGAGGCGCGCGAAGGACCCGCGGCGTCACGCAAGCGCGCGCCGAAGGCGAAGGGCGCGCATGCCGGAGCGACCTCCGAGCCACTGACGCGGGAGGAGATCGCGCGGGCCGATGCGCTGCGGCGGCTCCGCACGCGGCTCGCGAAGGAGGAAGAGGTACCGGCGTACGTGATCTTCCCCGACCGCACGCTGCGCGAGATCGCCCGCGCGAACCCACGCACGCTCGCCGACCTCGCGAAAGTCAGCGGCGTGGGACCGGCGCGGTTGGAGAAGTTCGGGCGCGAGGTGCTTGCGTCCCTGGCTTGAGCGCGGGATGCGAGGCTGGGGAACGCCCCTCGACGCCGAGCCGCGTCCCTAGTTCCCGTGCGGCTGGCACTGGTCCACGATCTCCCGCTTGAACCGCCGCGGGTCGTCGAGGACCTCCCAGAACCCATCCAGCCACGCCTTCGCCTCGTCCCGTCGCTTCGGCTCGAGGCCCGGCACGCTCGCCGCCCACACGCTGTCGTACGCCGCGCGGCGGGACTTGAAGTGCTCGATCGTCGGCGCCCACTGCTCGGCCGTGCGGCAGGGACCGCGATGCAACCGGTCGCGCACGCGGCGGATGCCCAGCTTCGGGTTCGGGAACGAGTACCGCGTGTTCACGAGTCCCGACCAATCGAAGTCGTACGCCGTCGGGATGTGCATGCCGTCCGCCGTGCGGAAGAGCACGACGTTGTGCAGCGCGGCCAGCGACCAATCCGTGTTGCCGATCCAGTACTCGAACAACGAGAGCCGGTCGAGCGTCTCCGGGACGACGTCGGTCCACAGTGCGCCCGTCTGTTCCACGAACGTGAGCCCATGCTCGTCGGCGACCTCCTCGTCGGTCTCGAGGAGGAACGCCGTCACCGCGATCGGGTCGACGCGCGACGACGAGTCGCGGTAGGTGACATTCACGAGCCGCGTGCGATGGTGCACCGGAAGGAACAGCGCGTACGTCTGGTAGGCGAGATACTCGAGCAGGATGTACTGCTGGTACTCGCCCACGCTCGGTCGGCAGGGCGTGACGACCTTGAGTCGCGGATTCCCCTGGAGAATCGTCCCGTCGCGCGCCTCGCGGCTGGCGCGCAGGAAGAGCGGCGGGAACGCGCAGTTGCGGGCCTGGCGGCGGAAGTGCCCGCGCGCGCGCAGGTCGGTCGCGATCGGCGCGGCGTTCCGCCCGCGCGGGTCGCCATTCGCGACGACGAGCTCGGCGCCGAACCAGCGCAACGCCGTCGAGTCACGCTCGCGCAGCAGGTCGCGCAGGTTCGTCGTGAGCGTCATCGTGACCGGGGCCTTCTCACGGAAGAGCGGTTGCGCGTGCGCGTCGGCGGCCAGCAGGAGGCCGGCGAGCGCGACAAGGGGCAAGCGCGTTCTCATCGCAACTCCACGCCGCGCAGCGGCGAGCCAGGGATGCCACCGAGGTCGTCCGACACGACGCCCGGCGTCACGGTGTCGGCGAGCGTCACGCCGTACTCCAGCACGCGAACGTCGTTCTCGGCGACCGAGCCGAGGTACTTCCAGGCCTTGAACAACCCATCGAAGCGCGGCTCGCACAGTTCGCGCGCGCGCTCGACATCGGCCGTCTTCACGCGCAGCATCCGCTCGAACTCCGGCGCTTCCTCCGGCACGTCATCGTCCTCGGCGAGGTCCGGGTCATTGCGCTTGCGGCGGCGCCACGCACGGTCGGCGAGCGCCTCGAGCTGCTCGGGGGAGAGGCTCTTGAGCACCTCGTCATCCATGCGCGCGATGAACATCCCCGTCCGATTCGCCGTCTCGAGCGCACGCTCCAGCCGGCGTTCGGCTTCGCGCCCCTCGAGCGCGGGTGGCCGCCCGAAGTCGGTCCACCAGAGGAGCAGCATCAGCAGGTTGAAGCCGATCGAGATCACCCACGACACCGAGGGCGCGACCGCGGCCGCCATGCCGACGCCGATCACGACGAAGATGCCCGCCGCGTCCTTGCTGTCGTCGAGTGACGTGCGGAAGCGGACCGCGGCGACGATGCCGCCCAGCGAGAAGGCGAGCGCGAGCGAATGCTTGACGAGCACGACGATGCCCGTCGCGACCACC
>CAYSAR010000261.1:0-3394 GCA_964428985.1 uncultured Gemmatimonadaceae bacterium
GCCCCCTCGTCGCGATCGTCACCGCGTTCACCGTCGCACACTGGCTCACGCTCGGCGCGGCCGCGTTCGGCATCGCACCGACCGGCGCCTGGTTCCCGCCCCTCGTCGAGTCGCTCATCGCGCTGTCGATCGTCGTGCTCGCGATCGAGAACGTGCTGCTGGGCGAGGAACGCCTCGAAGACCGCTGGCGCATGGCGTTCGGCTTCGGGCTCATCCACGGCTTCGGCTTCTCGTTCGCGCTCGGCGAGCAGCTCCAGTTCGCGGGGAGCCATCTCGTGACCTCGCTCGGTGCGTTCAACGTGGGCGTGGAGGTCGGCCAACTGCTCGTGCTCGCCCTCGCGGTACCGCTGCTCGTGCTCGCGCGGCGGCACGTCGGCGCGGATCGCGAACGCCTGGTCGTGATCGTCGGATCGGTGCTCGTCGCGCACACGGCATGGCATTGGATGACCGAGCGGTTCACGACGCTGGCCGAGGCGCGCGCGAGCTTCACGTGGCCGGTATTCGATCTCACGTTCGCGCTCGCCGCGACGCGCGCGGCGCTCCTCGCGGCGGTCGCGCTGGCCCTCGCGCTCGGCTTCCGGCAGATTCTGCGCGTGCTCTCCACTCGGAACGCAGCCTTCCTCCTCGCGGCGGCGCTCGCCGGCGCCACCGTGTCGCAGCCGGTCGAGGCGCAGGCGGCGTCGCTCCGTCGCGCCGCCTCGGTCGACAGTCCCGTCGCCCGGTCCATCGAGCAGGCCGACACGATCTCCTCCGCCGATGGCGTCTACACACTCGACCAGGCGAACCGCGGGAAGGACGTCTTCGCGAGCGCCTGTCAGTCGTGCCACACGCCGACGGTGCACGCCGGCCCGCCGTTCAGGAACCGCTGGTTCGGCCGCTCGGTCGGCGACCTGTTCACGTATCTGCGCGAGAACATGCCGCAGACCGAGCCTGGCTCGATGAGCGACGATGAGTACGTGCTCGTCACGGCGTACCTGCTGCGCATCAACGGCATGAGGACCGGCGACACGCCGCTCTCGACCGACCTGAAGTCGCTCCAGCGCATCCGGCTGGATTCCATTCCGTCGAAGGTCCCCACCGCAGCACCCCACGCTTCGCGAGGCCAGAGATGACCAAGCTGTCGCTCGTCGCCCTTGCCACCCTCGTCGCGCCACTCGCGACGGCCATCGCACAACCGCCGCTGCGGCCGAAGCCGGCGAGCGCGCCGGGCGGGGACGCCCCCATCACGCAGGGACTCGTCCGCGGCAACGCGCCCGGCGAATGGCGTTATTGGGGCGCCGATGCATTCAGCACGCGGTACTCGCCGCTCGACCAGATCGACGCGTCGAACTTCGACAAGCTCGAGGTCGCGTGGCAGTGGGACGCCGGCACGTTCGGCCCCGATGAGTACTACCGCACCACGCCGATCTACGCGAACGGCCGGCTCTTCACCGTCGCGACGACGCGCCGCGCCGCGATGGCGATCGATCCCGAGACGGGCGAGACGCTCTGGATGTGGCGGCTCGAGGAAGGGATCCGCTGGCAGAAGGCGCCGCGTCAGTTCGCCGGCCGCGGTCTCGCCTACTGGACCGACGGCAAGGACGAGCGCGTCCTCGTCATCACGCCCGGCTATCACCTCGCGTCGCTCGATGCGAAGACGGGCCTCCCCGACCCCAAGTTCGGCAAGAACGGCATCGTCGACCTCCAGGAAGGGCTTGGCTTCGACCTCGTGCCCCTCGCCGTCGATGACTCGGGCCCGCTGATCATCTCCGACGCCGCGCCATTGCGTCGCGCGCGCCCGGGCGAGACCTGGGATCCGGTGAAGAAGATCGGCGCCGACGGCACGGTCGGCATCGACCCGGCACACGGACAGATCGCGAACAGCTCCCCGGGCGTCGTCGTCGGCGACGTGTTCGTGCTCGGGAACTCGTCGATCCACGGGTACTACCCGATCCGCGTGCGCAACCTGCCGGGCTACATCCGCGGGTTCGACATCCGCACTGGGAAGCAGCTCTGGAAGTTCAACCTCGTGCCGCAGCCCGGCGAGTTCGGCGCCGAGACGTGGGAGAACGGCTCGAAGATCGGCACGGAGGGCGTCGGCAAGAACGACGCGTGGGCGACGTACTCCGCCGACCCCGAGCTCGGGATGGTCTATATCCCCGTCGGCATGCCGCTCATGGACGAGTACGGCGGCCATCGGCCGGGGGACAACCTCTTCGGCAACAGCATCGTCGCGCTCGACGCGAAGACGGGACGCCGGAAGTGGCATTTCCAGATGGTCCATCACGACATCTGGGACTACGACACGCCGATGGCGCCGAACCTCTTCGACGCGACGATCGATGGGCGCCCGCGCAAGGTCATCGCGCAGACGACGAAGCAAGGGTGGATCTACACGTTCGACCGCGTGACCGGCGAACCGATCTGGCCGATCGTCGAGACGCCGGTGCTCCAGAGCGACGTGCCGGGCGAGAAGACGAGCCCGACACAGCCGATCCCGTCGAAGCCCGCGCCATACTCGCAGCAGGGACTCGTCGAGAGCGACATCATCGACTACACGCCGGCGATCCGCGACAGCGCGATGGTGCTCGCGAAGAAGTGTCGCATGGGACCGTACTACATCCCGGCGGTGCTGAGTGACGGCAGCGGGCCGACGGGACTCAAGTGCAGCTGGTACGCGCCCGGCGCGTCGGGCGGCGTGAACATCGATGGCGGCGCGGCGGTCGATCCCGAGACGGGGATGATGTACGTCGCCGCGCTCAGCGGGCTCTCCACGATCACGCTGCAGAAGGATCCGTGCAGCGAGTTCAATTACTCGAGCCCGCGCGACAACTGCGGATTGATTGGCGCGCTGCCGCCCCCGCCCGGGTACGTCGCGCCACAGAGCCGCGGCGGCGGATTCGCCGGCCGTGCGCAGGCCTCGATGCTGCATGGCGTGTCGATCCTCAAGCCGAAGCAACTCGGCGGCATCACGGCATACGACATGCGGACCGGCGACAAGACGTGGTGGATCCCGAACGGCGGGACGATCCCCGTGCGGTCGAGCGACCCGTTGTTCGCCGGCGTCGAACTCCCGCCCCGCCCCGCCGGCGGCCAGGCGCAGGTGATCACGACGAAGACGCTGGTGATCTATGGGACCGGACGGTCAGGCGGCGTGCCGAACGCGAAGCCGCAGATCTTCGCGGTCGACAAGGCGACCGGGCGACAGGTGGGGGCGGTGGAGATCCCGGCGCGGACCACGGCGGTGCCGATGACGTTCTTGCACAAGGGGAAGCAGTACATCGTGTTCGCGACGGGGGCGGGGTCGTCGACGTCGCTCGTTGCGCTTCGATTGCCCTGATGCGGGACGACGGGAATGCTTACCCCGGTACGGGGTTCGCGGTGGGGGTAGGGATGCCGGGTTCGGGAGGATGAT
>CAYSAR010000262.1:0-3392 GCA_964428985.1 uncultured Gemmatimonadaceae bacterium
CGAAGATCTGCGCACCGACGTCACGCCGCTCGACGACACCGACTGGAGCGAGCGTTGGCGCGAGCGCATCACGGCGCATGAGCTCGGCGCGCTCACCGTCACGCCGCCTTGGCTCGCCGAGGGACGCGACCCCGCGCGCACGATCGTCATCGAGCCGGCGATGGCGTTTGGCACCGGCGAGCACCCGACGACGCGCGGCGTCGTGCGCCTCATGCAAGGCGTGATCCGCGCGGGCGACGCCGTCGCCGACCTCGGTTCAGGGAGCGCCGTGCTCTCGATCGCCGCGGCGAAGCTCGGCGCCGGGCGCGTCTTCGCGATCGAGCTCGATCACGATTCGATCGCGAACGCCGAGGAGAACGTCGCGCGGAACGGCGTCGCTGACCGCGTCGTGGTGCTCGAGGGCGACGCGGCGCTCTTCCTCGGCGTGGTCGCGCCGGTGCGCGTGGTGCTCGCGAACATCATCTCGTCGGTGCTCGTCGAGTTGCTGCCATCCATCGACCTGGCGCTCGCCGACGATGGCGTCGCGATCCTGAGCGGGATCCTGCTCGAGGAGCGCGACCGCATGCTCGAGGCGATCGCCGCACACGGGTTCCACGTGGACGCCGAGGATCGCGAGGACGCATGGTGGAGCGTGCGGATCGTGCGTAAGATGGGCGCATGAGCCTGCCGACCTTCGTGACCGACGAGCCGTTCCAGGCGCCGTCGACCGTCACGCTCGGCGAGGAGAGTGCGCACCACATGCGCGTGCGGCGGCTCGAGACCGGCTCGCGCGTCGGGTTGCTCGATGGCGCGGGCACGCGCGGCGAGGGCGTACTCGTGCAGCTCGCGAAGCGACATGCGACGGTGAGCGTCGAACACGCCGAGCAGGTCGACGCGCCGGCGGCCATTCATCTGTTGGTGCCCGTCGCCGACCGCGACCGCATGCTCTGGCTCGCCGAAAAGGCCACCGAGTTGCAGGTCGCGAGCTGGCGACCGGTGCTCTACAAGCGGTCGCGCAACGTGAACCCGCGGGGCGAGGGCACGACGTTCACGCAGAAGGCGCGCGCGCGCATGGTGTCGGCGCTCGAGCAGTCGGGTGGCGCGTGGTTGCCGGTGATGTTCCCCGAGGCGACAGTCGAGAGCGCGATCGCGGCGCGACCGGAGGGCGTCTCGCTTGTGCTCGATGCGGGCGCGCCCGGTGTACTCGAGGCGGTGATGCCAACGGTGAATGGCACGTGGGCGCGGCAGTCGCTGCCGCCGATCACGCTCGCCGTGGGTCCGGAAGGCGGGTTCGAGGCGAACGAGCGAGCGGCGCTGGTGGACGCCGGCTTCGTCCCCGCGTCGATCGGCGGCGCCATCCTGCGGTTCGAGACGGCGGCCGTCGCCGGCATTGCCGCCGTGCGCGCCGCGCTCGAGCTCGCGAAGCACCCCAACCCCGAGGTCGCAGGGCATGAGTGATTGTCTCTTCTGCCGCATCGTGCGCGGCGAGATCCCGAGCCAGCGCGTCGCCGAGAACGCGTCGTCGATCGCGTTCCGGGATATCTCCCCCCAGGCGCCGACGCACGTGCTCGTGATCCCGCGCGAGCACTACGGGTCGCTGAACGACGTGAAGGACAGCACCGTGCTCGCCGGCATGTACGACCTCGTGCGCGATATCGTGCGGCAGGAAGGCATCGACGCGAACGGGTACCGGTGCGTGATCAACACCGGGACGGACGGGGGACAGACGGTCGGGCACCTGCACCTGCACGTGCTCGGCGGGCGGCGTATGAGCTGGCCGCCGGGTTGACCCAGCCGGCAACTTCCCGGCGCTAAGGAGAGACAGAATCATCGGGATGCGACGCCACGCGCTGGGACTCCTCATGTCGCTGGTCCTCGGCGCGTCGTCCCTCGGTGCGCAGGATCGCGTGCTCCGCGGCGTGGTGCGGGATGATGTCGGCACGCCGATCCCGCTCGCGACGGTCGAGGTCGTCGGCACGTTCCTCGTCGCGACGACCGGCGACGACGGTCGCTTCGCGCTTCGCGTCCCGTCCCGCGCGGCGACGTTGCGCGTTCGGCGGCTTGGTCACTCGGCCGTCAGCATCGAGTTGGATGTGATGCGGATAGCGAGCGGTGAGGAACTCAGCGTGCGTCTCGCGCGTCGACCGGCGACGCTGCGCGGACTCGTCGTTCCGGGCGAGGGCACGGTGCCATTCGGCCAAGTGCTCACGCGATCGACGATCCGACATGCGCCGCCGCTCGGCGAGCCTGATGTCATGCGTGCGGTCGCGTTGCTGCCCGGCGTGAGTCAGCCCGACGATGTGCTCAACACGATGCACCTCGCCGGCGCGGCGGCGGACGAGACGCTGATCACGTTGGACGGGCACCCGATGTACGGCGGGACCCATCTGCAGGGAATCATCGGCGGCTTCAACATGTCGGCGATCGACCGGGCGGAGGTGCGGGCGCATCACGTGCCCGCGACGTCGGACACGCGGCTCGGCGGCACACTCGCGCTCCACACCCGCGAACGGGCGACGCGGCACGAGGGCGAGGCGATCGCGTCGTTGCTCGCGACAAGCGTGACGGTCGCGGAGTCGCGGCTGCCGGCGGACGGCGACCTGCTGCTCAGCGTGCGCCGCACCTACATGGACGCGATGCACAACCTCATCTTCGGCGTGGATGAGGGCATCCCGGCCTACGCCGACGGTCTCGCGCGCGCCGCGTTCGATGTCGGTGGTGGGTTCCGCGTCGAGGGGCTGGGCTACCACTCGAGCGATTGGCACGACGCCGCGGAGATGGGGACGACCGGACTCGCGCGCGAGTCGCTGCTGGGCATCCGCGGCGTCCGGCGGTCCGCGCGCGTGCGGCACGAGTTGCGGCTCTCGCAAGCGACGACCTTCGCGCGCAGTGCGCTGCGCAACGACGGCACGTACGAGTACCGGCGCGACCAACGCTGGACGTCGGCCTCGTGGCTCGTCGGCCACCGTCGCTCGCCGCGCATCGAACTGCGGTATGCCGTGAGCGCGGATCATCGTGCGCACCGCGACCGTCGTGACGTCTCGTTCGCGCCGAGTCGCGCGGCGTTGAGCAACACGGTCGTGGCTGGGGCGAGCGCGCTCGAGTGGCGGCTGGCACCCCAGTGGGATCTCGCGGCCGGCGCGCGCGCCTCGTCCGCTGGCAGGGGGCTGCATGTCGCACCGCGCGTCGCGGTGTCGCGGCGGATCTCGCCGACGTGCCGCATCGAACTCGCGTATGACCGCCGCTTCCAGTACGACCTCGAACTCAATGGAGGACTCCCGCCGAGCGAGTATCAGCGCCGCCTTCAGGTCGTGGCGCTGCTCGACGAACCGCGTCGCGTCGACGCGCTCGCGGCGACGTTTGAATGGACGCCGATGCTGGATCGCGGACGCGTGCTCGCGCTCAGCGGGACG
>CAYSAR010000263.1:0-3372 GCA_964428985.1 uncultured Gemmatimonadaceae bacterium
CCGAGCACGACGGCGCCGATGTTGTCCTCTTCGAGGTTCAGCGCGAGCGCGGTGACGGTCTCGCCGGTCTCTGACGAGAGGATCTCGAGCATCTCGCCGGCCATGGCCTTCTGGAGCCCGTAGATGCGGGCGATGCCGTCCTTGACCTCGAGGACGGAACCGACCTCTTCGACGTCGAGGGTATTGAGGTCGGCCGCCTCGATCTCGCGGAGGAGGATGTCCTTGATCTCGCCGGGCCGGAGGGCCGTCTGGGAAGCCATTGTTCGGTCGGGAAAAGCGTTTGTGGGACGTGGTCGGGCAGAGCTTGTGAAAAATATCACAAGACGGAGTTACCTGCAACTCCCGGGGGGCCAGCGATCCGGCCGCGCCCGCCGTCGGTCAGTGGGCCCGCTGGCCGACGCACCATCCGTCGCTGGCTAGCGAATGGACCCGCCTATGCGGTGGTTCCCCTCGAGCGTGAGCGGCCTTGTCGCACGAAGCGGTCGATGAGGTCGGCGGGTCGCAAGCGCGCCAGCGACGCGGACTTCACGCCCAGCACGCGCTGGCAGCTCGAGCTCAAGTGGCTCGCCGACGCGAAGCCGAGCACCCGACCGATGTCGGGGAGGTCGTAGCCGGGATTCTTCGCGAGTTCGGAGGCCGCGAGCAACCGGCAGAGGTCGATCACGCGCTTCAGATTCGGCGCGCCATCGGCGGAGAACCGGCGCGAGAGGTGTTCGCGCGTGAGTCCGACCGCCTGCGCGATCGCCTCGGTGCGCACGGTGCGCCCCCCATGCGCGATGACGAGGCGCCAGACGTCACGCTGGAGTTGGGACGCGAGCCCGAGCCGCTCGTCCCCGTGCCGCAGCGCCGTCGCGAAGCGCACCGTGAACGTCGAGGGGAGCAGCAGCTCACGATGGACGCCGTCATCGACGCCTTCGACGAGATAGTCCGCGAACTCGAGATCGGCGCAGGCGCGCGCGAGCGCCGGGAGATCCGCCGGACGGAGCGGCGCGAGCGCGAAGAACGGCACGCTCGGGAAGTCGCGCGCGAGCGCCGCCGCGGCCCACTGCTCATCGGTCGCCTGCCCCAAGTCGACGACGACGGCGTCGACGAGATCCTCGCGCAGCGACGCCGCGAGCTCATCGGCCTGGCGCACGAGCGAGAGCCGACCGCGCCGCCGTGGGAACGAGCGCTTCAGGACATCGCGCGCGCGCTCGCGCTGGCAACAGGCGACGACGAGCGGTGGGGGCAGCATGCCCAGCGCCTGTTCGGGCACCGGATCTCAACCCGGCGACGCGGTGGATGCGGCCTTCGACGCGCCGCCGACGAGCGCCTGCGCCTGCTGGAGCACGCCGCGCGCGTTCTCGTACGAGATCATGCGCACCGCCTGGTCAAACGACGCCCATCGGCATGCAGTGATGCCCTCGGCGCGCTGCGGCGCCGTGCGGCGGTCGCTTGTCTCGATCAGGAAGAAGTGGCAGGTCTTGTGGATCAGGCGCCCGCGGAAGCGGAAGCTCCAGTCGATGACCTCGATCGGCGCGCGAAGCTCGAGCGACCCGAGGCCCGTCTCCTCCCCGACCTCGCGCAGCGCGGCGGCCGACGGCTCCTCGCCGGCCTCGAGATGCCCCTTCGGGAATCCCCAATTGCGATACGAGTCGCGGATCAGCAGGAAGAACGTGCGCTCGCCGTCGCGGCGGAAGACGATGCCGCCGGCCGAGACCTCCTCGCGCGGCTTGCGCCGGCGTGTCACGCCGCGTCCTCGCCCGGCTCGGCGCGCCCCTCGATGAACTGCCGCACGATGGGATCGGTCGTGTGGCGGATCTCGTCGACGGTCCCGACCTGGCGCACCTGTCCCTCGTAGAGCATCGCGATGCGCGTGCCGACCGTGTAGGCGCTGCGCATGTCGTGCGTGATCACGATGCCGGTGACGCCGAGCTGGCGTTGCATGCGGACCATGAGGTCGTCGATGATCGCGCTGGTGACGGGATCGAGACCGGTCGTCGGTTCGTCGTAGAGGATGTACTTCGGACGCAGCGCGATCGCGCGCGCGATGCCGACGCGCTTGCGCATGCCGCCCGAGAGCTCGCTCGGCAGCTTGTCGCCGACGTCATCCTCGAGGTCGACGAGCGCGAGCGCCTCGTGCACGCGCTCGGGGATCTCGTCCTCGGAGAGGATGCCCTGCTTGCGCAGGCCCATCGCGACGTTGTCGGCGATCGTGAGGGAGTCGAAGAGCGCCGCGAACTGGAAGACGTAACCGATCTTCGCGCGCAGCGCGTAAAGCTCCTGGCGGGAGAGGGCGTTGACGTCCTGCCCGTCGACGATGACGCGGCCCTGGTCGGGCTCGAGAAGGCCGACGATGTGCTTGATCGCGACCGACTTCCCGCTGCCCGAGAACCCGATGATCGCGACGGTTTCGCCCTCCTTCACCTCGAGGGAGAAACCGCGGAGGACCTGGTTGTCGCCGAAGGCTTTGTGGACGTCCTCGAAGCGGATCACTTAGTACAGGTGGCAGAGGGCAGGTGGCAGGAGGCAGGAAGCCTGCTAGGTCGAGTTGCTCGTGTGAATATGGTCCGGCTCACAAACATTCGCACGTCGTGGTGCGCGGGAATGACAAAGGGCGGCCCGAACGGACCGCCCTGCCACCTGCCATCTGCCCTCAGCTACCTGTGGTTCACGCCGCGAACGACCCCAGTGCCCGGCCGACATCGCCTTCGCGCAGCCGCTTGAGTGCGCGGTCGCGGAGCTGGCGGACGCGCTCGCGCGTGACGCCGAGCATCGAGCCGATCTCCTCGAGCGTGTGCTCGCGCCCGCCTTCGAGACCGAAGTAGAGGCGCAGCACCTTCGCGTCGCGCGGCGGGAGGGTGTTCAGCGCGTGCTCGATCTCGTCGGTGAGGAAGCGGTTCATCGCCTCCTCCTCGGTGTCGGGCATCTCGTCGGCGACGAAGCGCTCGATGAGCGAGCGATCGCCATCGGGATCCATCGGCGCGTCGAGGCGCACGTCGCCGGTGTTGAGCGCGGCGAGCGACTGCACGACGTCGACCGAGAGACCGGTGAGCTGCGAGAGCTCCTCGGGCGTGGGCTCGCGCCGCATCTTCTGCCGCAGGATCTCGCTCGCCTTGATGATGCGCGAGAGGTCCGCGGTACGGTTGAGCGGGACGCGCACCGTACGCCCCTGCCGCGCGAGCGACGAGAGGATCGCCTGGCGGATCCACCAGACGGCGTACGAGATGAACTTGACGCCCTGGTCGGGATCGAACTTCCGCGCGGCGGTGAGCAGGCCGACGTTGCCCTCGCCGATGAGGTCGATGAGGGGCAGGCCGCGGTTCTGGTACTTCTTCGCGACGGAGATGACGAAGCGCAGGTTGCGCTTCACGAGCTCCTGCAGCGCGTCCT
>CAYSAR010000264.1:0-3358 GCA_964428985.1 uncultured Gemmatimonadaceae bacterium
CGCATCACGCGGCGCATCTGCTTCCGCCGCAGGCCGAAGGCGCCCTGCACGAGCGTACGGAATCCCTGCTCCTCCTCGGGCGTCACGACCGGATCCTCCCGCGGCGTGATGCGCAGGACCGCCGACTCCACCTTCGGCGGTGGATTGAACGCCTTCGCGGGAACGCCGAAGAGCAGCTCGGCGCGCGCGAGCGCCTGCACGTTCACCGAGAGCGCGCCGTAGGCCTCATCGCCCGGTCCGGCGATCACGCGTTCGGCGACCTCGCGCTGCACGAGATAGACCGCGCGCTCCGGTCGCGGGCGCGTCATCGCGTGGAAGAGGATCGGCGTCGTGATGTTGTAGGGCACGTTGCCGATCAAGAGGTACGGCCCGCCGGCGAGCCCGCCCAAGTCCTGCTCGAGCACATCGCCCTCGATGAGCGTGAAGCGCTCAGCGCCGAGTGGGCCCCACCGCTCACGCAACATCGCCGCGAGATCGCGGTCGACCTCGATCGCGATCACGCGCCCCGCGCGTTCGAGCAGCGGCTCCGTCAGCGCGCCGCGGCCGGGACCGATCTCGATCACCGTGTCGGCCTTAGTCGCCTCGAGCGCGTCGGCGATGCGGCCGAGGATGCGCCGATCACCCAGGAAGTGCTGGCCGAAGCGCTTGCGCGGCCTTGGCGGGCGCGCCGCCGGCATCAGCGCGCCGCGACGCTGCGCAGCACGACGATCGCTTGGTCGTCGTGCGGCGCCTGCCGGCCCATGTGGCCATCGGCGAGCGCGAAGACGCCGTCGACGATGCGCGACGGCACCTCGGCGCGACGCGCGCGCAGCACGTCGAGCACGCGCTGCTCGCCGAGCGCCTCGCCGCGCGCATCGCGCGCGTCGACGAGCCCGTCGGTGAAGAGCACGAGCAGGTCGTTGGAGGGATCCCAGGGCCGTTCGCGCACGTGCAGGGCCTCGGGCCCGAGCCCGAGCGGGGGATCGGTCGCCTCGAGCCGCGTCGCGTCGCCGTGCTTGTCGATGACGAACGCATGCGGATGCCCGGTGTTCGTCCAGCGCACCATGCGCGCGTCGCGATCGACGACGGCGTAGCAGAGCGAGAGGAACATCTCGGTCTCGCGCAGCTCCTCCTCGAGCGTCGCGAGCAGCGCCTGCACGGTCTCGGCGGGGTCGGCGGTCGTCTGCGCGTGGATCGCCGTCGCGCTCATGACGAGCGCCATGATCAGCGCGGCGCGATAGCCATGGCTCGACACGTCGCCGACGAGCACGCCGGTGCGCGCGTCCCCGAGGCGGAAGAGGTTGTAGAAGTCGCCGCCGACGCCCTCGGCGGGCTCGACGCGCGCGGCGCAGGTCGCCTCCGGCGCGACGACGTCGGACGGCGGCAGCAGCTTCATCTGGAGGTCATGCGCGAGGCGCATCTCGCTCGCGAGTCGTTCCTGGTCGATCGACGCGCGCACGAGCCGCGCGTTCTGGATCGCGGTGCCGATCTGCGATCCGACCGCCGCGACGAGCTTCTCGTCGCCGGCGGTGAAGCCCTCCCCACCCCGCCGTCCCGAGAGGCAGACGACGCCGAGCGGGATGCCGCCCTCGGGCGTCGTCCAGACGACCGGCACGCAGAGCATCGCGCCCGAGCGGAACGGCGCCTCGAAGTGGCTGGTGAGCACGCCGGCATTGACGAGCAATGCATGGCGCGTGCGGAAGACGCGCGCCGAGACGCTCACCGGATCGTCGATCGGGATCGGCACGGCGGGCGGCGCGCCGGAGCCGCGCAGCGAGGTGACCGGCCGCAGCGTCCCCGCGCTCGCGTCGTGCACGAGGAGCGCGCCGTACTCCGCGCCGACGGTCTCGGCGACCTCGATGAGGATCGTGCGCGCCGCTTCCTCGAGCGTCACCGTGCGGCCGAGGATCTCACTGATCGAGTAGAGGAGATTGATCTCCTCATAGCGCTCGGCGAGCTCGTCGGCGGCGCGACGCGCCTCCCACTGGCTCTGGAGCATCTGCGTGAACACCGGCACGAGCACGCGGAGCCAGCGGTCGACGTCGTGATCGTCGTCGGCAACGGGTCCGAGGCCGAGCCAGGCGCGTTGCCGACCGGGGATGCGCACGACCGCCTGCCGTCCGAGCGCCGTCTCGCGCCAGCGCGGGACGTCGTCGTCGCCGAGCGCCTGCGCCTCGGGGGGCGTGACGTCGCCGCCGGAGGTCGCGGCGACCTCGAGTGGCGCGCCGGGCGCGCGCTGCGTCCAGAGCACGGCGCCGCAGGGGTATGACGCGCTGAACGCGTCGAGCACCTGCGCGAGCTCGCTCATGCGCGGGCGGGCCACGCGCTACCGACGCTCGAGGGTGAGCCGCACGACGTTCCGGCGACGCCCGTTGTGGTAGCGCTCGAAGCGATCCATGAGCTTCTGCATGAGGAAGAGCCCGCGCCCGTCCTCGCGCAGCAGGTTCTCGGCGGTCGTCGGATCCTCCGTGCAGGCCTCGAGATCGAAGCCCGACCCCTCATCCTCGACCTCGAGCACGAGGCGGCGGTCACTCACATCGGCGCGCACGGTGACCTCGCGCCCGGTGTCCTCGCGATTGCCGCGCAGGATCGCGTTGGAGAGCGCCTCGGTGAGCGCGACGGGGACGTTCAGCGTGAGGTGCCGCGCCGGGAAGCGGTGCTCCTCGCAGCGGCGCACGACCTGCGCCACGATGCCCTCGATCTGCCGGACATCGCTCGGGATGCGGATGTCCAGTTGCCTCAGGGCGGAGGACGCCATTCAGAAGCTCTCGAGCGCGCGTTCCCTGGTGTCGGCGATCTGGAAGAGCGAGTCGAGCTTCGTCAGCTCGAACAGCGTCTGGAGGTCATCGTTGAGGTTCGCGAGGCGCAGGTCGCCGCCGAGCTCGCGCAGCCGCTTCGCGAGCGAGACGAGGACGCCGAGCCCGGAGCTGTCGATGTAGCCGGTGCGCGCGAAGTCGATGAGCACCTTGCGCGCGCCCCCCTCGGCCTCGTCGAGCACCTTCTGCTTGAGCTCCTGGCGATTGCCGACGATCAGCTGGCCCTCGACCTCGATGACGACGACCTCGCCGGACTTGGAGACGTGCAGACTCATGGCTTCACCCGGGATGTGGACGGCTTCGCGCCGTCCGCGAAAGATGGCTGGGCGTACTTCTCGCGCAAAGCGCGGGCGACGGCGGGATGCACGAGCTGGTCGATGTCGCCGCCGAAGCGCGCGACCTCGCGCACGAGCGACGAGCTCAGGTAGCTCACCTGGAGCGAGGGCACCATGAACACCGTCTCGATGCCGGCCGCGAGATGCCGGTTCATGAGCGCCATCTGGTACTCGTACTCGAAGTCGGCGACGGCGCGCAGGCCGCGCAGGATGAGCGTCACGCCCATC
>CAYSAR010000265.1:0-3339 GCA_964428985.1 uncultured Gemmatimonadaceae bacterium
GGCAGCGAGGGCGCCTTGGGCGATCCGATGGTGCCGCTCGGCATCGTCGGCAGCTCGTCCGAGCATGCCGTCGCCAACAGGACCGTGGCCGCGACCGTGGCCAGCAGGTGTCCGATGCGCTTCGTCTTCATTCGTTGCTCTCCTTCGTGGCCACGCCACATGTCCCGCGTGAGTGATCGACCGTGGGGGCGGTCACTCAGGGGTGCGACGAGCGATCGAGGGAGACGACAGGTCCGAGGCCGGCGCGGACGAACGGCAAGGCGGTCGGCGTCGGGCACGCGCGTCACGCGCGTCGCGCGCATCGCGCGCGGCTCCGACAGTCGCGCTCAGCCCAGCGCTGCGACCATCTCGGCCTGTTGCGACGCGTTGAGCGGGAGGAGCGGGAGCCGCGGCACGCCGCCCACGCGACCGACCTGCGCGAGCGCCGCCTTCACGCCGGGCACGCCGAGCTTCGCGACGATCACGTTCGCCATCGTCGCGAGCTTCGCCTGCGCGGCGACGGCCTTGCCGGTGGGGCCGTCGTCGCGCACGGTCGTGTAGACCTCGAGTGCCAAGGGCGCCGCGAAGAGCGAGACGGCGAGGATGCCCCCGCGCGCGCCCGCCTCGAGCCCCGCGTGCAGGCCCGAGCCGCTCCCCGTGAGCACGGTGAACGTCTCCGACTGGGCGGCGAGGAACCCGCGCAGTTGTTCGAGGTCGCCCGAGCTGTCCTTGATGCCGACGATGTTGTCGTGGCGCGCGAGCGCAGCGACGAGGTCGGTCGGCAGCGCGAAGTGCATGTACTTCGGGATGTTGTAGAGCACGACGGGCAGCGGCGACTCGTCGGCGACGCGGCGATAATGCCGGTCAAGCGCGTCGGGCGTCATCGACGCCGAGTAGTAGTGCGGCGCGACGACGAGCACGGCGTCGGCGCCGGCTTCGTGCGCGGCGCGGCAGCGCGCGATCGTCTGCCGCGCCGACTCCGAGCCCGTGCCGGCGATGAGCAGCTTGTCCGAGGGCATCACTGCGCGCGCCGCCGCGAGCAGTTGTCGCCGCTCGTCATCGGTGAGCAACGCCGCCTCGCCCGTCGAGCCGCCGACGACGATGCCGGCGAGTCCGTCCGCGAGGTGCGCGCGCACGTTCGCCTCGAACCCGGCGATGTCGAGGTCCTCGCTGCCGGCGAGGAACGGCGTCGTGACCGGCGCGAAGATGCCGCGCAGCCGCGCGCTGACCGCGGCGCCGCTCATCCGTTGAGGAACTCGAGGCCGGTACCGAACTCGGAGTCGCGCTTGTCGGGCGCCGCGCCGCCGGCCTCGGTCGCCTTCATCGCGCCGGAGGGGCGCTTGAACGTCTGCATCTTGAGCTGGAAGTCGCTCGGCCGCGTGCTCGCCGCGAGCGCGACGCCGAACTCGACCTGCCCCGTCGTCACGAGCTCCTCGAGGTGCTGGTCGAACGTCTGCATGCCGTACTGCTCGCGCCCGTCGGCGATGAAGTCGCGGATCTCGCCGATGCGGTCGCGGTCGAGCATGAGCTCCCGGATCGTCGGCGTGACGATCATGATCTCGAGCGCCGCGACGCGGCCCTTGCCGTCGGCGCGCGGCAGCAGCCGCTGGCTCACGACCGCGTGCAGCGACTCGGCCAAGCGCACGCGCACGACGTCCTGCTCCTCCGGCTGGAACATCGCGATGATGCGCATGACCGTGCTCTGCGCGTCGGGCGTGTGGACGGTGGAGATGAGCAGGTGCCCCGTCTCGGCCGCCTTCATCGCCGTGTCGATCGTCTCCGGGTCGCGCATCTCGCCGATCAGCACGACGTCGGGATCCTGGCGCAGCGCCGCGCGGAGGCCCATGCGGAAGCTCTCGGTGTCGACGCCGATCTCCCGCTGCGTGATGGAGCTCTGCAGGTCGCGATGCAGGAACTCGATCGGGTTCTCGAGCGTGACGATGTGCTTGTTCGCGTGCTGGTTGATGTGGTTGATCATCGCCGCCATCGTCGTGCTCTTGCCGGATCCGGTCACGCCCGTCACGAGGATCATGCCGCGCTCGGCCTCGGCGATGCGCTTGAGCACCGGCGGCACCTGGAGCTTGTCGAAGCTCGGCACCTCGAAGGGGATCACGCGCATCACGATCATGAAGCTCGAGCGCTGCCGCAGGATGTTCACGCGGAAGCGCCCGATGCCCGGCGCCCCCCACGAGCAGTCGTAGTCCTGGAGCTTGTCGATGCGCGCCTTGTCGTCCTCGTTCGCGATGAGCCGCAGCGCGATCGAGCGCGTCTGGTCCGGCGTCAGCGCCTGCTTCGTGAGGGGGACGAGCTTGCCGTCGATGCGCGCGCGGAAGACGTCGCCCGCCTTGATGTGCAGGTCGCTCGCGCCGCGCTCGACCGCCGCCTTGATGATCTTCTCCAATGCGCTCTCCTAGTAGCCGGCGCGCTTGTCGACGACGTTCCGCAGCGGCCGGCCCTCGCGATACCGCGACCAGTTGTCGAGGATGAGGTCCTGCAGGCGGTCCCAGAACCGCCGCGGCGACACGCCCGAGACGTGCGGCGTGTGCACGACGCGTTCAAGCTGCCACAGCGCGCTGTCCGGCGCCAGCGGCTCGCGCGCGAACACATCGAGCACCGCGCCACGGATCCGTCCGACCTGCAATGCATCGGTGAGCGCCGCTTCGTCCACGAGCGCGCCGCGCGCGACGTTGCACACGATCGCGTCCGCCGGCAGGCGCTCGATCCGCTCCGCCGTCAGCAGCTGTCGCGTCTCTTCCGTGAGCGGCGTCGCGAGCACGAGCACGTCGGCATCGGGCAATAGCTCATCGAGCTCGTCAAGTCCGTGGATCGACGCGAACCCCTCCGGCGCGCCGCGCTCGGGCCGCCGGCGGATGCCACGCACGCGCGCGCCGAGCGCGGTGAACCGCCGTGCGATCTCCGTGCCGAGCCCTCCAGCGCCGACGACGAGCACGCCGAGCTCGTCGACCTCGCGCACCGCCGCGCGCTTCGTCGCGAACGCGCTCTGGTCCCAGGTGCGCGTCGCGCGCAATGCCTGCGCGACGTCGAACGCCCGCAGGAAGTGCAGCACGCCCGCGAGCACGTGCTCGGCGATCGCTGGCCCGTAGAGGCCGGCCGCATTCGTGAGGATCACGTCGCTGCGCTTCATCTCGTCGAACAGGAGCGTCGCGACGCCCGCGGTCCCCGTCTGCACCCAGCGCAACTTCTTGCCGGCGAGGAAGAGCGAGCGCGGCATGCCGAACCCGACGTACGCCTCGGCCATCGGGATCACCGCGAGCGACTGGGGGCTCGGCTGCTGTGCGCCGTCGCCGAACGAGTCGGTCACTTCGTACACGATGTGCACGCGCGAGCCCGGCGGGGGGG
>CAYSAR010000266.1:0-3331 GCA_964428985.1 uncultured Gemmatimonadaceae bacterium
GACCTCACCCCGCGCAAGATCGTCGCCGAGCTCGACCGCTATATCGTCGGGCAGGCCGACGCGAAGAAATCGGTCGCGATCGCACTGCGGAACCGCTGGCGCCGGCAGCGCACGCCGGAAGGCATCCGCGAGGAGATCGCCCCAAACAACATCATCCTCATCGGCCCGACCGGCGTCGGCAAGACGGAGATCGCGCGCCGGCTCGCGAAACTCACCGGCGCGCCGTTCATCAAGGTCGAAGCGTCGAAGTTCACCGAGGTCGGGTACGTCGGACGCGACGTCGAGGGCATGGTGCGCGACCTCGTCGACAGCGCGATCGACATGATGCGCACCGAGCGCGAGCAGGAGGTCGAGGACCTCGCGAACGACCGCGTCGACGAGCGGCTGCTCGACCTGCTTCTCCCACCGCCGGCCGACGACCCGCCCGCCGCCGGCACCGGCACCGCGACCGCCGGCGAGGCCCAGCGCGTCTTTGTCGCCGGGCCCGAGGGGAGCGTGCAGCAGGAGCAGGAGCTCGCGCGCGAGCGGCACAAGCGCACGCGCGACAAGCTGCGCCAGCTGCTGCGCGACGGGCAGCTTGAGCAGCGCGAGGTCGAGGTCGAGGTCACGCAGCAGGGCGGCCCGATGCTCGACATGCTCGGCCAGCAGGGCGCACCCGAGGGCATGAACAACTTCGCCGAGATGCTCTCGGAGATGATGCCCAAGAAGACGCGCAAGCGCACCGTCCCGGTGGCCGAGGCGCGCCGCATCCTGCTCGACCAGGAGTTCGACAAGCTCATCAACCTCGATGACGTGATCGCCGACGCGCTCGAACGCGTCGAGTCGCTCGGCATCATCTTCCTCGACGAGATCGACAAGATCGCCGGGGGGAAGGGGGACCACGGCGGCCCCGACGTCTCGCGTGAGGGCGTCCAGCGCGACTTGCTGCCGATCGTCGAGGGCTCCAATGTCCAGACGAAGTACGGCATGGTGAAGACCGACCACGTGCTCTTCGTGGCGGCCGGCGCTTTCCATGTCTCCAAGCCGAGCGACCTCATCCCCGAGCTCCAGGGGCGGTTCCCGATCCGCGTCGAGCTCAAGTCGCTGACCGAGGAGGATTTCGTGCGCATCATGACCGAGCCGGAGAACGCGCTCACCAAGCAGTACGCCGCGCTCGTGAAGGCGGAGGGATGCGATCTCTCGTTCACGACCGACGGCATCGCCGAGATCGCGCGCCTCGCCGCGCGCGTCAACGCCCGCATGGAGAACATCGGTGCGCGGCGGCTGCACACCGTCATGACGACGCTGCTCGAGGACCTGCTGTACGATCTGCCCGACCGCGGCACGGCGCCCGAGGTCGTGGACGCCCCGGCGGTGCGCCGCCGGCTCTCGGCGATCGCCGAGGACGAGGACCTCCGCAAGTACATCCTCTGATGGGCGCGCCCCGGATCCGGCGGTCCCGCGCGGCGCTCGCGGCGCTCGCGACGCTCGTGACCCTGTCGCTCGCCGGCTGCGAGTCGCGCTTCGACGTCGCGGACATGGCGGTCGGCATCGCGCCATTCGAGGACCTGCGCGGGATGCCCTTCCGCGGCCTGCGCGTCGGGCAGGTGCGAGCGCTGCGCGCGCGCGCCGTGCGCGCGCCGCTCGAGGGCATGCGCGAGCCGGTCGGCGCGTTCGACGTGCTCTACGCCGTGCCGGGCTACCTCGGCGCCGAGGACGCGTGGCCCGACGAGGCCGCGCTGATCGACCACATCGAGGCGACGCGCGAGTGGCCGAGCGACAGTCTCGCCCTTGCGTCGTTCGAACGCGCCCGCCGCGAGTACGCGTCGCTCTCGGCGACGGCGGCCCGCTGCATCGACCTCACCGGTCGCGGCTTCACGCTGCGCGTCGCCGAGTTCGACCTCGGCGAGGGCTTCGCGTTCACGACGACGTACGCGCCGTCGGCCCGCCTCAGCGACGGCAGCACGCTGCCGCCGCTGCACTCGCTCGCCGTGCGCCGCGCGTCGCTGCGCGACCGGTTCCCCGCCGAGGGTGCGCCGAATCCGAATGACCACCCGACTTGGCGCGACGCCGACTGCGATGCCGACTGACGCCGGCGAGGGTCGCGACTTCCTCGCCATCCCCGACTTCTCGCCCGCCGAACTGCACGCCCTCTTCGCGCTCGCCGACCGCATGCGGCGCGGCGAGTACCGGCTGCGACCGCTCGAGGGCAAGTCGCTCGCGATGATCTTCATGAAATCGTCGACGCGGACGCGCGTGTCGTTCGAGGTCGGCGCCTGGCAACTCGGCGCGCACCCCCTCTTCCTCTCGCCGCGCGACGTGCAACTCGGGCGCGGCGAGGCGGTGAACGACACCGCGCGCGTGCTCGATCGCATGGTCGACGGCATCATGATCCGCACCTTCGCGCACGCCGACGTGGAGGAGTTCGCGCGCTACGCGCACGTGCCGGTCATCAACGGCCTCACCGACCTCCAGCATCCCTGCCAGATCCTCGCCGACCTCCTGACCGTGCGTCAGCACCTCGGGTCGATCGAGGGGAAGACGATCGCATGGGTCGGCGACGGCAACAACATGGCGAACAGCTGGTGCGACGCGGCGCGCGTCCTCGGATTCGAGCTGCGTCTGGCCTGTCCGGCGGGGTACGACCCCGACCCCGACATCCTCGCCGCGGCGACCGCGAGCGGGAGGGTCCGTCTCGTCCGGGACCCCAAGGAGGCCGTCGCCGGCGCCGACGTCGTCACGACCGACGTCTGGGCGTCGATGGGGCAGGAGGAAGAGCAGGAGAAGCGCGCCCGTGCCTTCTCCGGGTTCCAGGTCGACGACCGCCTCATGGGTGCGGCCGCGCGAAACGCGATCTTCCTGCACTGCCTCCCAGCCCACCGCGGGGAGGAGGTCGCGGCCTCGGTCATCGACGGGCCACAGAGCCGCGTCTGGGACGAGGCGGAGAACCGGCTCCACGTGCAGAAGGCGATCATGGCGGTGCTCATGGGGGGCGAGCCGCTCGCCTGAGGCCCGGCGGGCTCGCGCGGACGAGCGAGGTCGGCCCGGACGCGATACGTTCCCCGCGTGAGCGACACCTTGGTCTCCCGCCTGCAGGCCGCGCTCGGCGACGAGTACGAGATCGAGCGCGAGCTCCCGGCCGGCGGCCAGAGCCGGCTCTTCCTCGCGCACGACCGGCGACTGCCGCGCAAAGTCGTCATCAAGCTGCTCCCGCCGGAGCTCGCTGGGCCGATCCCCGCCGAGCGATTCCGTCGCGAGATCGCGGTGCTCGTCGCCCTCCAGCATCCGCACATCGTGCCGCTGCTCGCGACCGGTCACGCCGACGACATGCTCTGGTACGTGATGCCGTACG
>CAYSAR010000267.1:0-3330 GCA_964428985.1 uncultured Gemmatimonadaceae bacterium
AGCTCCGCCTTCAATCCATCGAGGTGCCCCGCCGCGCTCGCATGCGCGAGGTCGACGATGCGATCGCCGATCGCGACGCCGAGGCGCGGCGAGCCGGCGCCGTCGCGCGCGCGGAACGCCCCGAGCGGGAGGTTCTGGATCGGGAAATCGGTGCCCTCGGCGTGCGCCGATGCGACCCAGCTCCGCAGCGACGGATCGTGCGTGCGGTCGCTCATGACGCTGCCGACAGGAGGCCGATCGCGCGCAGGTCCCGCACCGGCTCTTCGAACGAGCACGACCCGAACGACGTCGCGAACGCCTCGCGCGCGCGCGTCACCTCGCCCGTGTCGACGTCCCGTCCTCGCCAGGAGATCCGATCACCCTCGATGCGGAACGCGCGCGCATCACGCTCCTCGAGCAACGGCACGAGTTCCACCTCGTCGACGCCGTCGTAGAGCAGCGCCGACGCGACGAAGAGGTTGAGGAAGCCGTACATCGTCCCGCGCGCCGATCCTGCCTCGTACGTCAGTGGATACTCTCCCCGCAGCGGGTGATGCAGTCCGGCCGTCGCCTTGAACGGCACGCCGTTGCGCGCGCAGGCGGCGAGGAAGCGCAGCACCTCACCCGGCGCGGGGAACGCATCCGGCGTCGTGCCGCCCGTCCGGATCTTCGCGCCGAGCCCGCGCACCGAGAGCTCGGCGATGAGCACCGCCGGGTCCTCGCGCACCGGCACCTCGACGAACACGCGGTACGACTCGTCGAACGCGCTCGCGAGCGCCCAGATCGTCGCGACGTCGGCGGCCTTCGCCTCGATCGCGTCGACGGTGACGCGGCCGCGATGCGCCTCGTTGAAGCGACGGATCGCACCCTCGTGGTCGGCGTCGGCGAGCACCGAGAGGCGCCAGGGCGTCCCGCCGTCGCTGGCGCCGAGCCCGGCACGCGCCGCCGCCAGCTCGTCGAGCCGCGCGACGGGCACGACGAAGCGCCCGAGCATCGCCTGCTCCGGTCCGCGCGCATACGCCGCGTAGCGAGACACCGCGTCGACCATCGTGAGCGACGCCGGCGGGAAGAGCCCCGCATAGTCGACGAGCCCGTCGAGCAGCGCCGCGAGCGCGCCACCCTGCGTCAGTGAACCGCCGGACGACGCGTTCATGCTTCCCCCGGCCCGTGCAGGTGCACCGGCGCGTGCTTCGCGCGCAGCCGCATGTTGATCATCTCCACGCCGATCGCGAACGCCATCGCGAAGTACGTATAGCCCTTCGGGATGTGGTAGCCGAAGCCCTCGACGATGAGGTTTCCGCCGATCATCACGAGGAACGCGAGCGCGAGGATCTTGATCGTCGGGTGCTTGTCGACGAACGCGGCGATCGTGCCCGCCCCGGCGAGCATGACGCCGAGCGCGATGATGTTCGCGACGATCATGACCCAGACCTGCTGCACCATGCCGACGGCGGTGATCACCGAGTCGATCGAGAACACGATGTCGACGAGCATGATCTGGCCGACGACCGCCGCGAGCGTCGCCTGCGCGACGTTCGTCGAGCGATCGCCATGGCCGCCCTCGAGCTTGCCGTGGATCTCGAACGTCGCCTTCCCGATGAGGAAGAGGCCGCCGGCGATGAGGATCAGGTCGCGACCGCTGAAGCCGTTGTCCATCACCGTGAACAGCGCCTGGTCGAGCCGCATGATCCACGCGATCGAGAGCAGGAACAGGATGCGCGTGATCAGCGCGCCGGTCAGGCCGAGGTTGCGCGCCTTCCGCTGCTGCTCCTTCGGCAGCTTCGAGGCGAGGATCGCGATGAAGATGATGTTGTCGATGCCGAGCACGAGCTCGAGCAGCGTGAGCGTCAGCAAGCCAACGACGATCTCCGAGCCCATCACGAGCCTCCTCGCATGGTCAACGTCCAGCGGCGCGACTCGCCGGGGGCGAGCCACGTCACCGACTTCCAATCCCCGAGCGCCTCGGCGAACCGGTCCGGCGCGCCGAGCGACGGGCGTAGCGCGACGGCCGGCTGTCCGCGGCCTCCGCGCCCGAACCACCCCCGGTCGCCCGCCGACCGTCCCCGACGGTCGATCGACACGCCGCAGTACGGTACCCCGCCCCCCTCGCACGTGATGGTGAGGCGGTCCTCGCCCTGCCAGAGCGCGATCGCCGCGCGACCGCCACCGAGGTCGACCCATGCGTCGAGCACCGTCCGGCGCGGCACCGACCACGGGCTACCAAGATCGCGAGGCTTCTGGTCGAGCGTCAGTCTCGGCCACACCATCTTCGTCTCGGCGCCATCGTCGTCGGGCGTCACTCCCTCGGCGGACGAGAGGCGCAGGCGGTTGCCCTCCGGCAGCTCGATGCGCGTCTTGGAGTCCAGCGCGAATGGCAGCAGCGCGCTCCAGAGGAACGGCAATCGCTTCTTGCCGTTCGCCGTCGCCTCATAGCGCGCCTCGACCGCGCCGTCCGGCCGCACGAGCAGCGTGCGCCTCAGCTCCCATGGCAACTCGTGCCCGCGCCAGGTGCACGTCACGGAATGCGCGGTGGAGCCCGCCGCGACCGTGGTCTCGGGTCGTTGCACCTGGGCCTCGCCGCCGACGGGATTCGGCGCGCCGGCGATGCCCTTCACCCACGTGGGGACGGCGCCCGCGGCGGCGGCCGGCGCGCACTCCACCCAGCCGCCGGGCAGGAGCCACTCGCGACCGAACAGGTGCAGCGAGCGCACGCGCCCGCCCTCCGCTGGAACGACCTCGACGCGCGCGTCGCCGCCCTCGAGGGCGACGAAGCCGGGCGCGTCAGGCGATCGCGCTAGCGTCGATGCCACGCGTCGCGAGGATGCGGGCGACCGTCTCGCCGATCTTGTTGTTCGGCGTGCTCGCGCCCGCCGTCAGACCGATGCGCACGGCGCCGCTGGCGGGCAACCACGCCTCGGCCACGCGTTCCTCGCCCGACGCGAGGTCGCGATGGCGGACCGCGCGGCGCGCCGGGTCGATCCCCGCCGCGTCCTCGATGTGGAAGGTGCGCACACGCTCGGCGCAGAGCGCGGCAAGCGAGATCGTGTTGCTCGAGTTGTAGCCGCCGATCACGACCATGAGGTCGAGCGGCTCCTGGAGCAGCGCATTCACCGCGTCCTGCCGGTCCTGCGTCGCGCTGCAGATCGTGTCGAACGTGCGGAAGTGCTGCTTGGTCTCGGCTTCGCCGTACTTCTGGACAAACGCCGCGCGCAGCGCGCCCTGGATGGCCAGGGTCTCGCTGCTGAGCATCGTCGTCTGGTTGGCCACGCCGATCAGGCCCAGGTCGCGGTCGGGATCGAAGCCCTCGCTGACGGCCGGGGCAAACTTTTTCATGAACACGGCGCGGTCGCC
>CAYSAR010000268.1:0-3330 GCA_964428985.1 uncultured Gemmatimonadaceae bacterium
AACAAACGTGTATGCGTCCCGCGCTCAACCTTGAGCTCGGGACGCACTTGAGAGGCGTTCAGCGACGGGTTGCTGGAACGGGTCACGGGATCTTGCTGGCGGGACGGCGACGTTGAACTCATCGGGACGACAAAAGGACGCACGAGGGGGCGGCCCGGAAACGAGGCAACCCCTACGGCACAATGTAGGGGAAATTGCCCAAGCATGCAGCATGGGGCATCACATCGGCCATTCGGGGCGGGACGCTTGCATGGGGCAGCCGCACCGGTAGACTTGGCGGGATGACTCAGTATCGGCGGCTCGCCGCCGTCCTTGCGGTAGCGGCCGCGGCGGGCACGGCGCGCGCGCAGGACCTCGTGATCGGCGATCCCCTCGTGGACTACGCGCGCCTGCTCCAGCTGACGGGGGCGCTGCCGCCGACCCTCGAAGGCGTCGGACGATCCGGCCGCTTGGTCGGCGAGGGCGACCCACCCGCCGACGACCCGTGGCGCGACGCCCGCCGGAGCCGAGGCGGACTTGGCTGGGCCACGGGCCCCGAACTCCAGCTCCGCATCCTCCCAGCCGAGTTCCGGCTCGGCGCGAACAGCGCGCGGCCCTGGGGAACGAACGACGGCGCCGTCTGGCAGGGGCGGGGGGCGACCGTGGCCGCCTCCGGCGGCGCGTCGCTGCGATGGGGGCCGGTCACCGCCGCGTTCCAGCCGACGGTATTCCGGGCGGCGAACCGGGCGTTCGCGCTCTCGCCGATCGCCGTCCATGCGGATCTCTCGCCGTGGACCTACCCGACCGGGCTGGGCCAGTCGATCGACATGCCGCAGCGGTTCGGCGACGAGCCGGTCGAGACGTTCGACCTCGGGCAGTCCTTCGTGCGCGCGGACCTCGGACCGGTGTCGCTGGGGCTCTCGAACGAGAGTCTTTGGTGGGGGCCGGGCCGGCGCAATGCGATCACGATGACGAACAACGCCCCGGGCTTCGGCCACGCCTTCCTCGGTACGTCGGGACCGGTGGATGTCGGGATCGGGCGGCTCGACGCGCGGTGGCATTGGGGCCGCCTGCGGGAATCGCGCTTCTTCGACGCCGACGCGACGAACGACAGCCGCTACACGACCGGGCTCGTCGCGAGCTTCTCGCCGAAGGGGGCGCCCGGCCTCGAGCTCGGCGCGACGCGGACGTTCATCCTCGCCTGGCGCGACGGCGGCCCCGATCTCGATGACGTCATGCTCGTGTTCATCCCGCTCGAGAAGAAGCGCCTCTCGACGCCGTCGAACCCGCTCGGCGACGACGCGACCGACCAGATGGCATCGCTCTTCGCGCGGTGGGCGATGCCAGAGGCGGGGTTCGAGGTCTATGGCGAGTGGGCGCGCGGCGATCACAGCTGGGACCTGCGCGACCTCTTCGTCGAGCCCGAGCATGCGAGCGCTTGGCTCCTCGGCTTCCAGAAGGCGATCGCCGGACGTCAGGAGCGGTTGTACCGGCTGGCGGGCGAGCTCACGATCCTCGGGGCGACGCGCACGACGCTCGTGCGCGCCCCGGCGTCCGCGTTCTACGTCCACCACATCGTGCGCCAAGGGTACACGCAGCGGGGACAGGTGATGGGGGCGGGGATCGGGCCCGGATCGTCGCAGGCGTACCTCGGACTCGACCGGTTCGCGCCCTGGGGGCGCGTCGGCGTCGGTCTGCAGCGGACGGTCTACGACAACAATCGGTTCTACGCCGAGCCGCGGAACTTCGACCAGCACGAGGTCGAGCCGGCACTGCTCGCCGACGCGGTGATCTTCCGGGGACCGTGGGAGTTCTCCGGGGGCTTCGCGATCGCGAAGCTCATGAACAAGCATTACGAGCGCCGCAACGACGAGACGAACGTCAATCTCTCGCTCGCGCTGCGTTACCACTTCGCGTCGCGTTGACTGGCCGTGGGGAGCAGCGGTATCCTTGGGCGTGAATGACGCGACGATAGGAGGGAGGGGGAGCCGCACCGCGCCCCGCGGTGACGCGAGCGACGACGTCTCGCTGCTCTGGCTCGTCGCCGTGATGCTCCGCGAGCGGCGCATCATCGCCTGGTTCACCGGCATCGGTCTCGTCCTCGCGCTCGCCGTCGGGTTGCTCCGCGACCGCACCTGGACGTCGACGTTCTCCTTCGTGCCGCAGGAGGGCTCAGGCCCCGGCGGCGCGCTCGCCGGCCTCGCGGGCCTCGCCGGCCAGTTCAACATCTCCCTCGATGGGCTCATGGGGAGCGACCAGCCCCCCGAGCTCTACGCCGACATCCTGCTCACGCGCGAAGTGCTCGCGCCGATCGCGCGCGACACGTTCGAGACGCGCGACGGCGAGCGCCTGCCGTTGCCGAAGCTCCTCAAGGTGCGCGGCAAGGATCCCGACGTCGTGCTCGAGAAGACGCTGCGCGAGATGCGCGACGACGTCGTCTCGGCGGGGGTCGTGAACCGCACGACGGGGATGGTCGGGGTGAAGGTGCGCACGAAGTCGCCGCGCGCGTCGTACGCGATCGCGCAGCGCATGCTCGCCGAGCTCGACAAGTTCAACACGATCACGCGGCAGTCGGAGGGGCGGGCGGAGCGGGAGTTCGCGCAGCGCCGTCTCGCCGAGGCGCGGGACTCGCTGCGGGTGGCCGAGGAGTCGCTCGCGTCGTTCCTCGAGCGGAACCGGGCGCTCGAGAACTCGCCGTCGCTGACCTTCGCGCGGGAGCGGCTCGAGCGGCGCGTGTCGATGCACCAGCAGCTCTTCACGTCGCTCGCCGAGAAGTACGAGGAGGCGCGGCTCAAGGAGGTGCGCGACACGCCGGTCATCACGATGATCGAGCGGCCGGTATTGCCGGCGCGTCCCGACTCGCGCATGCTCTCGCTCGTGCTCGTCGTCGGGCTCGTCGCGTCGCTGATCGCGGGGATGCTGTACGTGATCGGGCGTGAGGCGCTCGCGCGCGAGCGCGCGCGCGGCACCGACCCGGCCCTCGCCCTGATCGACCGCGAGTGGCGCGCGATGCGGTCGCGGACCGGTACCACGGGCAGCTGATGGGCGCGCCCGGCGCGGTCCGGCTCGCGCGGAGCAGTCTCCTCAACATGGTCGGCCAGGCGCTGCCACTGCTCGCGGCGCTCGCCGCGATCCCGCTCCTCGTCACGGCGCTCGGCACCGAGCGCTTCGGCGTGCTCACGCTCGCGTGGGCGCTCGTCGGCTACTTCGGGCTCTTCGACTTCGGCCTCGGCCGCGCGCTGACGCAGGTCGTCGCGCAGCATCTCGGGGAAGGACACCGGCAGGCGCCGGCGGTGGCGTGGCCGGTGCTCGCGGCGCTCACCGGGATCGGCGCGCTCGGTGGGGTCCTGC
>CAYSAR010000269.1:0-3322 GCA_964428985.1 uncultured Gemmatimonadaceae bacterium
TACGGTGCCGAGTGGCACCGGCGTGGCCCACGTCCGTGGCTGGACCGCCTCGACATCGAGAGCGGCTCGCGCACGCGCGTGTTCGACGCCGCCGGCGATGTGTACGAGCGGTTCGTCGCCGCGCTCGACGACGACCACACGCAGGTCATCATCACGCGCCAGTCACCGACGATGATCGAGGACGCGTATCTGCGCACGGCGTCGGGCTCATTGACGAAGCTCACGAACGCCGTCGACGCGGCCCCCGAAGTGACGAGGGCGCACCGCAAGCGCATCCAGGTCACGCGACCGCGCGACGGCGTGAGGTTCTGGGCCGAGGTCGTGCTGCCGCGCGAGTGGACGCCGGGCCAGCGACTGCCGGGCATCATCTGGTTCTATCCGCGCGAATACGCGACGACGCAGGCGTACGAGCGTTCGAAGTACTCGACGAACATCAACCTCTTCCCTGCCGTGCCGGCGGCGCGGCCGGCGACGGCGACCGAGCTCTGGGTCGCTGGCGGCTACGCGTTCATCGAACCCGACATGCCGATCTTCGGCGACAGCGGCCGCATGAACGACAACTTCACGCGTGAGCTGGCGGAGAACCTCGACGCGATCGTCGACGCGGCGGTGGATTCGGGATGGGTCGACCGCGACCGCATGGGCATCGGCGGGCACAGCTACGGCGCCTTCGGCGTCGCGAACGCGATGACGCTCGTGCCGTTCTTCAAGGCCGGCATCGCCGGCGACGGCATGTACAACCGCTCGCTGACCCCGTTCGGCTTCCAGAGCGAGCGTCGCAACTTCTACGAGGCGCAGGACACGTACCTCGACATGTCACCGTTCCTGCGGGCCGACAAGCTCGCCGGCGCGCTGCTCATGTACCATGGCTCGGAGGACCAGAACCAAGGGACGGCGCCGCTGAGCTCGATCCGCATGATGGCGGCGCTCCAGGGGCTCGGGAAGACGGCGGCGCTCTACATGTACCCATACGAGGACCACAGCGTCGCGACGTACGAGAGCGATCTCGACCAGTGGGCGCGGTGGCTCGCGTGGTTCGACGTCCACGTGAAGGACGCGCGAAAGGAAACCCCGACGTTCACGCCGTGAGTCCAATGGGGGTCGTCGCGAGTCGCGGCGACCCCCTTCCCTTTAGTCGGAGCCCACGATGCGGTCGATCCGCGCGCTTCTCCTCCCCTTGGCCGCCCTCGCGTCGTCAGCGCCGGCGACGGCGCAGGTCGCCGGTCTCGGCGGCACGCTCATCGTCACGAACAAGCAGCCGTCGACGGCGACGATCATCGACGTGGCGAGCGGCCGCACGCTCGCGACGCTGCCCACGGGGACCGGACCGCACGAGGTCGTCGTCTCGAGCGACGGACGCCGTGCCGTCGTGACCGACTACGGCGCGCAGCAGGCCGGCCGCTCGCTGACGGTGATCGACGTCGCCGGCCTCGAGGTCGAGCGGACGATCCCGCTCGATGAATTCCCGCGCCCGCACGGCATCGTGTTCCTGCCCGGCGACACGACCGTCGCCGTGACGTCGGAGGCGGCGCGCGCCGTCGTCGTCGTCGACGTCCGAACGGGCACGGTCGTGAACGTCGCGAACACCGGCCAGGCCGGGTCGCACATGGTCGGCGTCGCGTCGGACGGTCGACGCGCGTGGACGGGCGACATCGGCAGCAACACCGTGACCGAACTCGACCTCGTGACCGGCGAGGCGAAGCGACACATCACCGTGCCGTCGCAGCCCGAGGCGATCAACGTGACCGCGGATGGGTCCGAGGCCTGGGTCGGCAGCAACGCGACCGGTCGCGTGAGCGTCGTCGACGCCCGCAGCGGCGAGGTGACGACCGCCGGCGAGGGCTTCGGCTGGCCGTATCGGGTGCTCTTTTCGCCGGATTCGCGCCTCGCGCTGATCCCCGACTACCGCAACCAGGAGTTGCGCTTCCTCGATCGCGCGAGCCGTCGTGAACTGGGACGACTCGGCTTCCCCGGCGGCGGACCGCAGGGCATCGCGATCACGCCGGACGGGCGCTACGCGCTGCTCTCGCTCTCGCAGGAGTCGCGCATCGCGATCGTCGACGTCGCCTCGCGGCGGGTCGTCGGCCACCTCGCCGCGGGTGCGACGCCGGACGGCATCGCCTACACGCCGCGCGCGGCGAGGTAACGCTCGAGGTCGTCGAACTCCTTCTCCAATGCCCGGCGACGCTGGTCCCATTCAGCGTCGTCGTGCGGGCCGGCCACGTCGGCGTCCAGTTGCTCGGTGAGCACCACCGAGTTTCCGCCCTCCGTCGGCGTGATCTCCCATGACGTCGCGCGCCCCTCGGCCACCCACGCGAAGCGATGCGGGCGCGCGAAGGCGGTGATCGACCCGACGCGCGCGTCGCTGCCGTCGCGCCGCGCGACGGTGACCGGCGCGCCGAGCGAGCGCTCGCCGAGGATCTCGAGCTCCGACCAGTGCCGCATCTCCTCGGAGTCGGTGACCGCGTCCCAGATGCGTTCCTGCGCGTGCGGCAACACCCGTGCGAGCGACCAGCTGCGCAACTCGTCGAGTGTCGCGATCGGCTCGTTCATGGTATCCTCCTGATGGACACGTTCATACCCGCGTACCGCGATGGCCGCGCGTCGCGCGCACGCGACATCGCCGCTCGCTCTCCCTGGGCTCAGCCATGACCACCCGCTTCGTCACTCCCGTCCGCCTCGCCTCTCTCGTCGTTGCGAGTGCCCTCGTCACCGCGACCGCACACGCGCAGGCCCGCGCGAGCGAGCGGCCCGTCTGGTTCGACGAAGGGGTGCGCACGTGGGCGCCGCGTCCGACGTCGCCGGAGATCACGGCGAACGACCTGCGGACGCGCCTCTACCAGATCAGTGACGACTCGATGGCCGGGCGCCGCGTCGGCGAACCGGGGAACGCGAAGGTCACCGCCTACATCGCGGCGGAGTTCAAGCGGCTCGGGCTCGAGCCGGCCGGCGAGGGCGGCACGTACTTCCAGGAGCTGCCCTACGGCGCGATGGGCTTCGAGGCGGCGCGCTCGCGCCTCAGCGTGCGCGGCCGCGCGCTCGCGCCGCGCAGCGAGTGGGTGCCGACGGTCCCCAGCGCCGCGAACGGCTATGCCGCGCGCGCCGCGCTGCGCGACGCTGGGACGGTGTTCGCCGGTCGCTGGGGCGACACCGTCACGCTCGACGCCGCGCGCTTCCGCGGGAAGGTCGCCGTCTTCCTCGGCGGGGTGACACCGCCAACCGGTGGCGGTGGCGGCGGCGGCGGCGGCGGCGGCGCCGGCAATCGCATGAGCTGCGCGGATGTGCCCGACCGCTTCGGGGCGGCCGCGGCGGTGGATCGCGA
>CAYSAR010000270.1:0-3317 GCA_964428985.1 uncultured Gemmatimonadaceae bacterium
TTCGCCGGCAAGCCGGATCCGCTCGAGGTGATCAAGTGGAAGGAGATCTACGACACGCTCGAGCATGCGGTCGACGAATGCGAGGACGTGGCGAACGTGCTCGAGAGCATCTCCCTCAAGAACAGCTGACCCGTGGTCTGGTACATCCTCGCGATCGTCGGCGTCGCGTTCATCTTCGACTACATCAACGGGTTCCACGACAGTGCGAACTCGATCGCGACGATCGTCGGCACGCGGGTCCTGAGCCCGTTCACCGCGGTCGCGTGGGCGGCAACGTTCAACTTCATTGCGCTCTTCATCTTCGAGACGAAGGTCGCGAAGACGATCGGCACCGGGATGATCGACTTGGCGATCGTGAACCCGGACGTGATCCTCGCGGCGCTCCTCGGTGCGATCACGTGGAACCTCATCACGTGGTGGTACGGCATCCCCTCGAGCTCCTCGCACGCCCTGATCGGCGGCTATGGCGGTGCGGCGATCGCCAAGGCGGGTTTCGGGGCGCTGCTGCTCGGCGGATGGGTGAAGCCGGTGCTGTTCATCTTCCTCTCGCCGATGGTCGGCATGCTCGCCGGTTGGCTCCTCATGGTGGGCACGACCTGGCTCTTCCGGAAGGCGCACCCCGCGCGCGTCGAGCCGGTCTTCCGTGGGATGCAGATCACGAGTTCGGCGCTGTTCTCGCTCTCGCACGGGGCGAACGACGCCCAGAAGACGATGGGGATCATCGTCTCCCTGCTGGTGGCCGGCCAGGCGTACTTCGCCGACGAGACGGGATTCCTGCGGCACTTCTACCTCGCGAACGGCGATAGCATCCCCTTCTGGGTGAAGTTCGGCGCGCACTTCGCGATCGCGATGGGCACGCTCATGGGCGGGTGGCGCATCGTGCACACGCTCGGCTCGCGCGTCACGAAGCTGCGGCCGATGGGCGGCTTCTGCGCCGAGACGGGAGGCGCGAGCGCGATCTTCCTCGCGACGGCGATGGGCATCCCGGTGAGCACGACGCACACGATCTCGGGCGCGATCGTCGGCGTAGGGGCGACGCACCGGCTCTCGGCGGTGCGGTGGGGCGTCGCCGGCCGCATGGTGTGGGCATGGGTGCTGACGATCCCCGCCTCGGCGCTCGTCGCGGCGGCCTCGTACTGGATCGTCGCGGTCCTCTCGAACGCCTGAGCGTGCCATGGACGCGCCCGCGACGCGGACCCCGGCGTTCCTGAACCGCGAGCTCTCGTGGCTCGAGTTCAACGCACGCGTCCTGCACGAGGCCGAGGATGAGCGCACCCCCCTCCTCGAACGACTGAAGTTCCTCGCGATCTACGCGGCGAACCTCGACGAGTTCTACATGGTCCGCGTCGCCGGCCTGCGGCGCCAGCTCTCGGCCGGCGTCGTGCAGACGCACGCCAACGGGATGCTGCCGGCCGAGCAGCTCGAGCGGATCGACGCGCGGGTCCGCGCGCTCGATGAGCGCGCGCGGCGGTGCCTGCACGAGGCGCTGATGCCGCAGCTCGCCGCCGCCGGCGTCCGGCTCCTCACGCCGGCGGAGCTCGGGCCCGACGAGCGCGCGCGCATCGACGAGTTCTTCGCGCAGCAGGTGTTCCCGGTGCTCACGCCGCTCGCGGTCGACCCCGGCCATCCGTTCCCGTACATCTCGAACCTCTCGCTCTCGCTCGCCGTCGAGCTGCGCGACCCGGAGCGCGGCGACGTGCGGTTCGCGCGCGTGAAGGTGCCGAAGAGCCTGCCCCGGTGGGTGCCGACCGGTCGGCCGCACTCCTTCATCCCGCTCGAGGCGGTCATCCGAGATCGGCTCGACGCGCTGTTCCCCGGCATGGAGATCCTCGGCGCGCACGTCTTCCGCCTGACGCGCTACTCCGACCTCGAGATTGAACACACCGACGAGCCCGAGGACCTGCTCGAGGCGATCGAGGAGCAGCTCTTCCAGCGGCGGTTCGGCGAGGTCGTGCGGCTGCAGGTGGAGTCGGGGATGCCGCTGCACCTGCGCGAGTTGCTGCTCGACGAGCTGCGCGCGAGCGAGGCGCCGGAGATGGCGCCGCTCTCGGAGCGCGAGGTGCACGCGCCGGGCCCGCTGCTCGACATGGCGGACCTGCACGCGCTCGCCGCGCTCGACCTCCCGGCGCACCGCGACCCGCCGCTCGTCGCGTCGGTACCGCACGAGCTGCGTGACACGACGCGGTCGATCTTCGACGTCGTGCGCGAGCACGACATCCTCGTCCACCACCCGTTCGAGTCGTTCGGCGCGTCGGTCGAGACGTTCATCGAGACGGCGGCGCGGGACGAGCAGGTGCTCGCGATCAAGCTCACGCTGTACCGCACGTCGGGCGACGGCGCGATCGTGCAGGCCCTGACCGAGGCCGCGCAGCGCGGGAAGCAGGTGGCGGTGCTCGTCGAGCTGCAAGCGCGCTTCGACGAGGTCAACAACATCGCGTGGGCGCGGACGCTCGAGTCGTTCGGCGTGCACGTCGTGTACGGCCTGCCTGGCCTCAAGACGCACACCAAGACCTGCCTCGTCGTCCGGCGCGAGGCCGACGGCATCCGCCGCTACGTCCACATCGGCACCGGCAACTACAACACGCGCACCGCGCGCATCTATACCGACCTCGGCCTCATCACCTGCGACGAGGCGATCGGCGCCGACATCAGCGACCTCTTCAACTCGCTCACCGGCTACTCGCGGCAGCGCGAGTACCGGCGCCTGCTCGTCGCGCCGGTCAACCTGCGCGAGTCGATCCTGCGGCTCATCGACCGGGAGACGGCGCACGCGGTCGCGGGGCGCCCCGGCCGCATCATCGCGAAGATGAACGCGCTCGTCGACGAGGAGTGCATCGGCGCGCTCTACCGCGCCTCGGCGGCCGGCGTCGAGGTCGATCTGATCGTGCGTGGCATCTGCTGCCTGCGTCCCGGCGTCCCCGGTCTCTCCGAACGCATCCGCGTGATCAGCATCATCGGGCGGTTCCTCGAGCACTCGCGCCTCTGGATGTTCGGCAACGACGGGGCCCCGGAGTACTATCTCGGCTCGGCCGATTGGATGCCGCGCAACCTCGACCGCCGCGTCGAGGTCGTCACGCCGGTGGCGCCGACGCCGCTCCAACGCCGCCTCCAAGGCGTGCTCGACGTCTGCCTCGCCGACAATCGGCAGGCATGGGAGCTCCGCGCCGACGGCAGCTACGTTCAACGGCACCCGGGGGAGCGGGGCGAGCGCGCGGCGCACCGCCTGCTGCTGCGCGACGCCTGGGGGGAGAGCCGCGAGAGCGGCGCGTTCGCCGTGCCGGCGAGCGCGCTGCCGACGGAACGGGATCCGGCGCGGC
>CAYSAR010000271.1:0-3309 GCA_964428985.1 uncultured Gemmatimonadaceae bacterium
CGACGTGAGCTGGGAGCCGCCGGCGACGAGCGAGTGGGAGTGGGGGGGGGGGCGGGACTGCGGGGAACCGCATTCAACGCCGAGGCTCCGGGGTGAACGGCGAGGTCGCCGAGGGCATTGGGTGAGACAGACGGTCCGGCTGATGAGCGGACCGTCTTTTTCTTTTCACGCCAGCCGACTGTCGATGGAGGCCCTTCACGGGGTTTGACAAAAAAAACTGTCAAAGGCATCTTCGAGACGTGCACGACGTCCAAGTCCTCGACTCGCCCTCCGCCGCCACCCTCGCGCTCGACCCGATCAAGGGTCGCATGCTCGCGGAGCTCGGCGAACCCGCCTCGGCCGCCGCGATCGCCTCGCGCGTCGGGCTCACGCGCCAGCAGGCGAACTACCACCTGAAGGCGCTCGAGGCACAGGGGCTCGTCGAGCCGGCAGGGGAGCGCCGGTGGGGGGGGATCCGCGAGCGTCTCCTGCGCGCGTCCGCCGCGTCGTACGTCGTCTCGCCCGCGGCGATGGGACCGCTCGCGAGCGACCCCGCGCGCACGGTCGACCGCCTCTCGGCCAGCTTCCTCGTCGCCGTCGCCGCCCGCATCGTGCGCGAGGTCGGCGCTCTCTGGCAGCGCGCCCGCGCGGTCGACAAGCGCCTCGCGACGCTCACGATCGACACCGCCGTGCGCTTCCGCTCTCCCGCCGACGCGAGCGCGTTCGCCACCGAGCTCTCGCAAGCAATCGCGACGCTCGCGGCGCGCTACCACGATGAGTCGGCGCCGAAGGGGCGCACGCATCGCGTCATCGTCGCGTCGTACCCGGCTCCAGCCGGGACGACGCCCTCGATCTCCACCGCCACCGATTGAAGAGGGACGCCATGCCGGTCAAGAAGGATGGGAATCGCCGTTACGTCGAGATGGAGCGCTTGCTCCCAGGGACGCCGGAGCAGGTCTGGCACGCCATCGCGACGGGGGAAGGCAACGCCGCGTGGTTCACGCGCATGGAGCTCGAGCCGCGCGCCGGCGGCAAGCTGGTCGTCGACTTCGGCGACGGCGCGACGTCGACGGGCGAGGTCCTCGAGTGGGACGCCCCGCGCAAGTTCGCGTACGTCGAACGTGGGTGGATGCCCGGTGCGCCCGACTGCTTCACCGAGATCCACGTGATCGCGCGCGACGGCGGCAAGTGCGTCATGCGCATGGCGCACTCGCTCCATACCGACTCCGACGAGTGGGATGAGCATCTCGAGTCGTTCGAGTCGGGGTGGCCCGGATTCTTCGAGGTGCTCCAGCTCTACCTCGAGCGCTTCCGCGGCCTCGCCGCGTCGTCGTTCATGGCACGTCAACAGGCGAAGACCGAGGCAGTGCCGTCGTGGAAGCACCTGCTCGAGGGGCTGGGCCTCACCGGCGTGCATGTCGGCGAACGACGTCGGCTCGCCGGACCCGAGCCGGTGGACGCCGTCGTCGAGATCCTGCGCGAGGACGCCGTGCAGCGGTACGTGACGGTGAGCATCGATGGCCCGGCGAAGGGCCTGCTCATCGTCGGGAACTACACGCAGGGCGGCGTGAACACGCCCGGTGTGGCGCGCTTCGTCTATGGGCCCGACCATGAGCGGGTGGCAAAGCAGGCGAAGGCGGCGTGGAAGGAGTGGCTCGTTCAGCGGTTCGCGGCCGCCGATTAGTTTGCGGGGTCGATGACGACCCCGCCCCAGGGCCTCCCGGCCCGCCTCCGTCCGACGCGTGGCGAGCTGCGCGAGATGGCGCGGCTCGCCGCGCCGATCGTCGTCGTCAACGTCGGCATGCAGGCGATGGGCATGGTCGATGCGCTCATGCTCGGCCGCGTCTCGCCGAGCGCGCTCGCGGCGGGCGCGCTCGGCAACTTCTACTTCTACGTGACGGCGATCATCGGCATCGGCGTGCTCATGGCGCTCGACCCGGTCATCGCGCAGGCGGTCGGCGCACGGGACGACGACGGGATCGCGCGCGGCGTGCAGCGCGGCGTGGTCATGACGCTGCTCGTCACGCTCGTCGTCGCGATCACGTTCACGCCCGCCGGCGCGGTCTTCCACGCGCTGCGCCAGCCCGAGGACGTCACGCCGCTCGCGACGCAGTACGTGCTCTGGAGCATCCCGGGGCTGCTCCCGTTCTTCCTCTTCAACATGATGCGCCAGGTGCTCCAGGCGCTCACGCGCATCACGCCGGTCGTCGTCGCCGTGCTCGTGGCGAACGGCGCGAACGTGTTCTTCAACTGGGTACTGATCTTCGGGCACCTCGGCTTCGAGCCCGGCGGCGTGCGCGGCGCCGCGCAGGCGACGGTGCTCGCGCGCTGGCTCATGTCGGGCGTGCTGGTCCTCGTCGCCTGGCGCGTGCTGCGCCCGACGCTCGTGCCGTGGCGCCGCGAGAGTCTCTCGCTCGCACCGCTCGCGCGCATGGTGCTGCTCGGCCTGCCGGTCGGCCTCCAGTTCTTCGCCGAAGCGAATGCGTTCGGACTCGTGACGGTGATGACCGGGTGGATGGGCACGACGACGCTCGCCGGCCACGAGATCGCGCTGAACCTCGCGTCCATGACGTTCATGGTCCCGCTCGGCGTCGCCGGTGCGGCGGCGGTCATGGTGGGGCATGCGGTCGGGCGCGGTGACATCTCCGCCTCCCGGCGCGATGCCGTCGCGGCGCTCGCGGTCGGCGTCGGCTTCATGGCGTTGATGGCGGTGGCGTTCGCGCTCATCCCCGACCGCCTCGCCGGCGCGTACACGCAGGACACCGCCAAGCGCGCGATCGCCGCGACGCTGATCCCGATCGCCGCCGTCTTCCAGGTCTTCGATGGCACGCAGGTCATCTCGTCCGCGATCCTGCGCGGTGCTGGCGACACGCGCGTCCCGATGATCCTCCACGTGCTGAGCTTCTGGGCCGTGGGCATCCCACTCGGCGCACTGATCGCGTTCCGCTTCGATGGGGGGGCACCAGGACTTTGGTGGGGGCTCACCGCCGGCCTCGCCGCGGCGGCGACGCTCCAGGTGCTCCGCGTGCGCATGAAGCTCTCGCGGCACGTGCGTCGCGTCGAGATCGACACGCGCGTCCCCAACGACACGCCGCCCGACCGATGAGTTCCGCGGGGCTCCGGGGTCTAATGGGGGAGCAGGAATCCCTCACCGATCACAAGGAGCCCATGATGCTGCTGGTCCGCGAGATCTCGTATTGCAGGCCGGGAAAGGTGCGCAAGCTCGTCGAGATGAACCTCAAGATGTCGAAGCTCCTCGAGCAGGCCGGTCACGGCAAGATGCGCGTGATGACCGATTTCGTCGCCGAGCGATATTGGACCATGGTCTGC
>CAYSAR010000272.1:0-3307 GCA_964428985.1 uncultured Gemmatimonadaceae bacterium
TCGAGGCCGCGACCGACCAGATGGGCGAGAGCCGCCTCGACCGCAACGTCAAGAAGTTCTTCGTGCAGTTGCACAGGCAGGTGCACGGCGCGCACGAGTTCGCGCCGGCGTACTGATGGCCGCGCGCGCCGGCCGCGCCGCGCGCAAGGGCACCGGATCGCATCTCGGCGAGCGCCTCCCGCTCGAGCGCAAGCTCGAGCTCTACCGCTGGATGCGGCTCACGCGCACGCTCGAGGAACGCCTCGTCGCGCTCTATCGCCAGACGAAGGTCGTCGGCGGGCTCTTCCGCTCGCTCGGCCAGGAGGCGGATGCGGTCGGCTCGTGCTACGCGCTCGAGCCGCGCGACGTCATGTCGCCGCTGATCCGCAACCTCGGCGCGATGCTCGTGAAGGGCGCGACGCCGGTCGAGGTGCTCAAGCAGTACATGGCGAAGGGCGACTCGCCGACGCGTGGGCGCGAGCTCAACATCCACTTCGGCGACATCGGCGAGGCCGGGACGACGCGCGGCTTCCTCGGGCAGATCTCGCCGCTCGGTGACATGGTGCCGGTCATGGCCGGCGTCACGATGACGTTCAAGATGCGCGGCGAGGATCGCGTCGGGCTCGTCTATGTCGGGGACGGCGCGACGAGCACCGGCGCGTTCCACGAAGGGATCAACTTCGCCGCCGTGCAGCGGCTCCCGCTCGTCGTCATCGTCGAGAACAACGGCTATGCGTACTCGACGCCGACCTCGAAGCAGACGGCGGCGGCCCAGTTCGTCGACAAGGCGATCGGCTACGGCGTGTACGGCGAGCAGTGCGATGGCAATGACGTGCTCGCCGTCTACGACTGCACGAAGCGCGCGGTGGATCGTGCGCGCGCCGGCGAGGGCGTCTCGCTGCTCGAGTTCATGACGTATCGCCGCAAGGGCCACGCCGAGCACGACAACCAATCGTACGTGCCGCCGGGGGAGATCGAGCGCTGGGCCGAGGAGAACGACCCCCTCGACCGCTACGTGCGCGTGCTGCTCGACCGCGAGCAGGTGCCGCCGGCGACGCTCGCCGACATCGACGCGAAGGTCGCAGCCGAGGTCGACGCCGCGACCGACGAGGCCGAACGCTCGGCGTTCCCCGAGCCGCACGACGCGCTCATCGGCGTCTACGCCGACCCGCCCGTGGAGAAGCCGCTCTGGTACCGCGAGGGCGCCGACGTCTCGTCGCTCGGCACGGAACGCGCCGAAGGGTGGGGCACGTACGACGCCGCGAAGGGGAGCCGCTGATGGCCGAGATCACCTATCTCGAGGCGATCCGCGAGGCGCTCACCGAGGAGATGGAGCGCGACGCCGAGGTGTTCCTCATGGGCGAGGACATCGGGGCGTACGGCGGCGCGTTCAAGGTCACCGACGGGCTGATGGCGAGGTTCGGCGAGCAGCGCGTCATCGACACGCCGATCTCGGAGATCGCGATCGTCGGCGCGGCGGCCGGCGCGGCGCACATGGGGATGCGGCCGGTGGTCGAGATGCAGTTCATCGACTTCGTCGCGAACGCGTACGACATGCTCACGAACTACGTCGCGACGGCGCGCTACCGGGCGTTCCTGCCGTGCCCGATGGTCGTGCGCGGCCCGAGCGGCGGCTACGTGCGCGGCGGCCCGTTCCACTCGCAGAACCCCGAGGCGGGGTTCGTCCACACGCCGGGCCTCAAGGTCGTCTACCCGGCGACCGCCGAGGACGCGAAGGGCCTGATGAAGGCGGCGATCCGCGACGAGGACTGCGTGCTCTACTTCGAGCACAAGTACCTGTACCGGCGCATCAAGGGCGTCATGCCCGCCGGCGACCACGTCGTGCCGATCGGCAAGGCGCGCACGGCGCGGGAGGGCAAGGACCTCTCCGTCATCACGTACGCCGCGACGGTGCACAAGGCGCTCGACGCGGCCGAGCGACTCGAGAGGGAGGACGGGCTCTCGGTCGAGGTCATCGACCTGCGTTCGCTCGCCCCGCTCGACGACGAGGCGATCTTCGCGACGGTGCGCAAGACGAACCGCGTGCTCGTCGTGCATGAGGACACGCGCACCGGCGGCATCGCCGGCGAGATCACCGCGCGCATCAACGAGACCTGCTTCGCGCACCTCGATGCGCCGGTGCTCCGCGTGACCGCGCATGACATCCCGCTGCCGTACGCGCCGGCGCTCGAGGACTTCGTGCTGCCGCAGGTGGACGACATCGTGCTGGCGCTGCGGCGTCTGGCGGCGTGGTAACATGAACGCGCTGCCGCCTCCGCCCGGAGTGCCAGGGAAGCCGGCGCTCGGTCGCGTCATCGCGATCGGCTGTTTCGCCGCCTGGATCGGCGGCTTCTCCGGCGCGATGGTCGCCGTGCTCGTCTCGAAGGCCGTCGCGTGGTTCACGAAGGCGCCGTCGTGCGACGGCATTCCCTCGTGCGACTGGTATCTTTATGCGATGGTAGGCGGCATCCTCGGCGCGCTCTCGCTGCCTTGGCTCGTCGTCTCCGCGCTGCGCTCCGCGCCTCCGGTGAAGCCGGAGGACGGCGCCCAAGCCCCTGACCAGAAGAATCCCGACTGAGGTTGCTGCCGTGGCCCGTATCGACGTGATCATGCCCCAGATGGGGGAATCCATCGCCGAGGGAACGCTCTCGCGCTGGCTCAAGAAGGTCGGCGACGAGGTGAAGCGCGACGAGCCGATCTTCGAGATCTCGACCGACAAGGTCGATGCCGAGATCCCGGCCCCGAACGCGGGGACGCTCGTCGAGATCATCGTGCACGAAGGCACGACGGTGCCGGTGAACGCGGTGGTCGCGCGCATCGAGACGGAGAAGGGCGCGGCGGTGGCCGCCACGACGTCCGCCCCGAGCGCCCCCGCGAGCGCACCGGCGCCAGCGGCATCCTCCGCTCCATCGGGAGGCCAGGGTGGGAAGGCGAGCTCCCCGGTGCCCCCTGCGCCCCCTGCGGTGAAGCCGTCCCCGTCCGGGAACGGCAACTCGTTCGAGGACCGCATCCGCACCAAGTCCTCCCCCCTTGTCCGCCGCATGGCCGCCGAGGCCGGCGTCGACATCAGCGCCCTCTCCGGCTCCGGCATCGCCGGCCGCGTCACGCGCAAGGACCTCGAGGCGCATCTCGCGAGTGGCGCCGCGACGCATGGAGCGCCGGCCGTACCGTCGGCGATGCCTTCCGGCCTCCCGTCGCAGATGGCCGCGCCAGTGGCCCTCCATGGCGAGCCGACGTTCGCGCCCTGGCCCGGTGACGTCGTCGAGCCGATGTCGAAGATCCGTCGCCTCACCGCCGACCACATGCGCCAGGCGCGCCAGGTCGCGGC
>CAYSAR010000273.1:0-3299 GCA_964428985.1 uncultured Gemmatimonadaceae bacterium
GTCACACCCGATCTTCGACTCGTTCTACCGCATCACGACGCTCGAGCAATACAACCCGATCTACGGCGCGCAGCCCGAGTACTACGGCATCTTCGAGGACAACGACCCGACGAAGCGCCTCATGGTGATCGTGAACTACAACCAGGACCTGTCGGAGTACTGGGAGTACTCCGACGTCGGCTTCTACCCGATCGACCTGTCGAACGAATCGTTCAAGCTGGGCATCAACTACATCGTGTACGCGCTGAGCCGCTGACGACCTCGCACCTTCCACGGAGAGAGACGTGACCGCATCCGCCGCCCCCGAGGGGACCGCCCTCGAGCACCTCGACGACGCCGCGCTGGCCGACCGCCTGCACGCGGCGAGCGGGCGCATCAAGCAAGAGCTGCGCAAGGTGATCGTCGGGCAGGACGACGTCGTGGAGCAGGCGCTGATCGCGCTCTTCGCCGGCGGGAACTGTCTCCTCGTCGGCGTGCCGGGGCTCGCGAAGACGCTCTTGATCTCGACGCTCGCGCGGGCGCTCGACCTCAAGTTCTCGCGCATCCAGTTCACGCCCGACCTCATGCCGTCGGACGTCACGGGCACCGACGTGATCCAGGACGACCCGAAGACGGGGCAGCGGCGCCTCGCGTTCATGCCCGGCCCGGTGTTCGCGAACGTGTTGCTCGCCGACGAGATCAACCGCACGCCGCCGAAGACGCAGTCGGCGCTGCTCGAGGCGATGCAGGAGAAGCGGGTGACGGTGCAGGGCCGCACCTACGACCTCGAGCCGCCGTTCTTCGTCTTCGCGACGCAGAACCCGATCGAGCTCGAGGGCACGTACCCGCTCCCCGAGGCGCAGCTCGACCGCTTCATGCTCGAGGTCTTTCTCGACTACCTCCCCGAGGAGGACGAGGTCAGCGTCGTGAAGGCGACGACGGCGCTGCCTCCCGACGCGGTCGAACCGATCGTGACGCGGCAGGAGATCCTGGCGTTCCAGCGCGTCGTGCGGCGCGTCCCGGTCGCCGACGCCGTCGTGCGCTACGCGGTCTCGCTCGTGCGCGCATCGCGGCCAAGCGTGGCGAGCTCGCCCGACTTCATCCGGCAGTGGCTCTCGTACGGCGCGAGCGTGCGCGCGGCACAGGCGCTCGTGCTCGGCGCGAAGGCGCGCGCGCTGCTCCAGGGGCGCGCGCATGTCGGCTTCGAGGATGTCGCCGCGCTCGCGAAGCCGGTGCTCCGCCACCGTCTCATCGTCAACTTCCAGGCGCAGTCGGAGAAGGTCTCGAGCGACTCGATCATCCAGAAGCTCGTCGCCGCGGTGCCGGTGCCGAAGTCGACGCTGTAGGCCACGCCCATGACGACGCCCGCCGCCGGAACCAGCGCTCCGCAGGTCCTCCTCGATCCCGTGTTGCTCGCGCGGATCGCGGACTTGCCGCTGCTCGCGCGCACGGTCGTCGATGGGTTCATGCATGGGTTGCACCGCTCGGCGCGCAAGGGATTCTCGCTCGATTTCGCCGAGCATCGCAGCTACCAGCCCGGCGATGACCTGCGGCGCATCGACTGGAAGGCGTACGCGCGCACCGATCGCTTCTATGTGAAGGAGTACGAGGCCGACACGAATGCCGGCGTGCTCTTCGCGCTCGATGTCTCGGGCTCGATGGACTTCGCGGGCAGCGACGGCAGCGTGAACAAGTTCACGTACGCGCGCATGCTCGTCGCGTCACTGACCTGGCTCTCGCAGCGCCACGGCGACCGCGTCGGGCTCGCGACGTTCAGCGATCGGCTCGTCGAGATGATCCCGCCGTCGACACGGCACCTGAACCTGATCCTCCAGGCACTCGGCCGCGCGCAGCCGCGCGGCGAAGGGAAGCTCCCGCTCGCGATCGACCGCGTCGCCGACGTTGCGAACCGGCCGGGCATCGTCGTGATCGTGACCGACTGTTACGACGAGCCGGCGTCGATCGGGCGGTCGGTCGACACGATCCGCGCGCGCGGGCATGACGTGCTCGTGTTCCACCTGATCGATCGCGCGGAGGAGGAGTTCCCGTACGAGGCGGCGGGGGTCTTCGAGGATGGGGAGAGCGGGTTCCGCGTGCCGCTCAAGCCGGACGAGATGCGCGCGCGGTATCTCAAGCTCTTCGGCGCACACCGCGATGCGCTCGTGAAGCGCTTCGCGGCGTCGGGGGTCGACTACGTGCCGCTGCGGACGGACCAGCCGCTCGACGGGGCGCTACATGCGTACCTCGATCGGCGCCTCGCGCAGGGGCGGGTGCGCTGATGGGCTTCCTCGTCCCCGCCTTCCTCGCCGGTCTCGCCGCGCTCGCGGTGCCGCTCTACATGCACCTCCGCGACCGGAACGAGGACACCCCGATCCGCTTCCCGTCGCTGATGTTCCTGCTGCGCATGCCGATCCGCACGTCCGACCGGCGGAAGGTCACCGACTGGCCGTTGCTCCTGCTGCGGGCGCTCGCCGTCGCGTTGCTCGTCTTCGCGTTCTCGCGCCCCTTCTTCGGCGAGGTCGCCGATGCGTCCGCCGACGCGCGCGCGCGGTCGGTCGTGCTCATGGTCGACCGCTCGATGTCGATGGGCTACGCCGGCACGTGGGACGCCGCGCGCGATTCGGCGCGCGCGATCCTCGACGGGCTCGAGAACCGCGACCGCGTCTCGCTCGTGTTCTTCGATGAGGAGGCGTTCGTCGCGCAGGACTGGACCGGCGATCACGCCGCCGTGCGCGCGGTGCTCGAAACAGCGACGCCGGTGCGGCGCGCCACGCGGCTCAGCGCGGCGCTGCGAGCGGCGCGCGGGCTCCTGCTCTCGGCCCCGGCCGGCAAGCCAGAGCTGCTCGTCGTCAGCGACTTGCAGCGCAGCGGGCTCGGCGGGGTCGCGGGGCTCGAGTTGCCCGCCGGCGTCGAGCTGCGCGCCGTCCCCGTCGTCGCGGTGGAGACGCGGCCGAACACCGCCGTGGGCAGCGTCGAGGCCCGACGCCTCGTTACCGGCGAGCGCGTGCAGCTCCAGGTCGCCGCGCGCGTCACGACGCGCGAGCTCAGCGCGCCGCGGCGTGCCCGGCTCGCGCTTTCGCTCGGTGGCCGCGACGCCGGCGCGCGCGAGGTCACGCTCCCGGCGAACGGCGAGCTCAACGTCGTGTTCGACGCGGTGCCCGCCCCCGTCGGGGCGGTCGATGGCATGGTGACGATCGCGCCCGATCAGCTCGCCGCCGACGACACGTTCCACTTCGCGCTCGGCGCCGACGACCACGTGCGCATCGCGCTCGTCGCGCCCGACGATGTCGGACGCGAGGAGTTGCTCTTGCTCGAGCGCG
>CAYSAR010000274.1:0-3281 GCA_964428985.1 uncultured Gemmatimonadaceae bacterium
CGGACAAGCCGGTGACGAAGAAGCCTGCCGAGACCCGCATGGGTAAGGGCAAGGGATCGCCGGAGCTCTGGGTGGCGGTCGTGAAGCCGGGGCGCGTGCTGTTCGAGATCGAGGGCGTGTCGAAGGACGTCGCCCAGAAGGCGCTCGGGCTCGCCGCGGCGAAGCTCGGGGTCAAGACGAAGTTCGTGGTGCGCGAGGAGGCGCAGTCCAATGAAGGCCAGTGAGATCCGGGAGCTGGGCGTGGATGACATCCGCGCGCGGCTCGCAGAGTTGGAGGAGGAGCGTTTCCGGCTCCGCTTCCGTGGCGCCACCGAGCCGCTGAGCAACCCGCTCCGGCTGCGTACGATCCGCCGCGACATCGCGCGGCTCCAGACGGTGCTGGCCGAGAAGGCCGGCGCGACGGAGGCTGCGCGCTAAGGCGCGCGGGGAGACCAGATGGCTGAGACCGAGAAGACGAATGGGCTCGCGACGGGCCGGGCGTCACGCAAGACGCGCCAGGGCCTCGTGGTGAGCGACAAGATGGACAAGACGGTGGTGGTCGCGATCGAGCGTCGCGTCCCGCACCCCGTCTACGGGAAGATGGTGACCCGGACGAAGCGGCTGAAGGCGCACGACGAGGCCAACAGCGCGAAGGTCGGGGACACCGTTCGGATCGTCGAGACGCGCCCGCTGTCGAAGGACAAGCGGTGGCGGCTGCTCGAGATCGTCGAACGCGCACGCTAAGGGAGACGATCCATGATCCAACAGGAATCAGTCGTGAAGGTCGCGGACAACTCGGGCGCGAAGCGGGCGCTCGTGATCCGCGTCCTCGGCGGGACGCGCCGCCGCTACGCGGGCCTGGGTGACCGGGTCGTCGTCGCGGTGAAGGACGCGCTGCCGAACGGCACGGTGAAGAAGAGCGACGTCGCGAAGGCGGTCGTCGTGCGCACGGTGAAGGAGACCCGCCGCAAGGACGGGTCGTACATCAAGTTCGACGAGAACGCCGTCGTCATCATCGATGACAAGGGCGAACCGAAGGCGACGCGCATCTTCGGCCCGGTCGCGCGCGAGCTGCGCGACAAGCGGTACATGAAGATCGTGTCGTTGGCCCCCGAGGTGATCTAGCATGCGCATCCTGACCCATCGCAAGACGCGCGGGCAGCGGAACCGCACGCGCCACGAGCGCAACGCCGAGCGCACCGCGCTGCACGTGTCGAAGGGCGACACCGTGCGCGTCATGCGCGGCGACGACAAGGGCAAGGAGGGGAAGGTCCTCCGCGTCCACCTGAAGACGGGCCGCCTGACGATCGAGGGCATCAACATCGTCAAGCGCCACCGCCGCGCGCGGCGCGCCGAGGAGCAGTCGGGGATCATCCCGATGCCGGCCCCGGTCGACGCGAGCAACGTGATGCTGATCGACCCGAAGTCGGGGAAGCCCACGCGCGTCCGCGTGCGGATCGACACCGACGGCACGAAGGAGCGCATCGGCGCGAAGACGGGGGAGCCGATCCCCCGCACGCGCTGAGGCTTGAGGAACGGATAAATGGCGACGACCAAGGCGCAGGGCGAGAAGAAGAAGCAGGGCGGCGGTGGCGGCGAGAGGCGCGCGTCGATGCTCCCCAAGGAGCACGCGGGCGTCGACCGGCCGGTGCCGGCCCCGCGGCTGCACGGGCACTACGTGAAGGTGGTGCGCGAGCGGCTCATGAAGCAGTTCGGGCTCACGAACCCGCACGAGGTGCCGAACCTCGTGAAGATCACGCTGAACGTGGGCATGGGCGAGGCGATCAAGCAGCCGAAGGTGCTCGACGCGGTCGTCGACGAGCTCGCGGTGATCACCGGCCAGAAGCCGGTGCGCACGAAGGCGAAGAAGTCGATCGCGAACTTCGGGCAGCGCGAGGGCCAGGACATCGGCGTCGCGGTGACGCTGCGCGGCGCGCGCATGTGGGAGTTCCTCGACCGGTTCGTCTCGCTCGCGCTGCCGCGCGTGCGCGACTTCCGCGGGCTCAACACGCGCGCGTTCGACGGCCGCGGCAACTACAGCCTCGGCATCAAGGAGCAGATGATCTTCCCCGAGATCAACTACGATCTCGTCGAGACCATCCACGGCATGGACATCACGTTCGTGACGACCACTGACCGGGACGACATGGCGTTCGCGCTGCTGCGCGAGCTGGGCATGCCGTTCCGCGGCGACGACAAGCCGATCGTCGTCCAGGCGTAAGGGAAAGGACCATGGCGAAGAAGAGCTCGATCGAGAAGAACGACCGCCGCAAGGCGATGGCGGAGCGGCAGGCGGCGAAGCGCAAGGCGCTCGCGGCGACGGTCCGCTCGACGACGGCGTCGGACGAGGAGAAGCGCGCGGCGCAGGTGGCGCTCCAGAAGCTGCCGCGCAATGGCGCGCGGATCCGCGTGCGGAACCGCTGCCAGATGAGCGGCCGCTCGCGCGGCTACGTGCGCATGTTCGGCTTGAGCCGCATCGCGTTCCGCGAGATGGCGTTGCAGGGGATGATCCCTGGGGTGAAGAAGGCGAGTTGGTGATGTGAGAGGGGAGATGGTCACCGCTCCCATCCGACAATGTCCGGGCCCGCCCGATACGACTCGCGGATGCGAGAGCGTCGGCGCCCACTGAGAGCAGAGAGCAAGTACCGATGGCAATGACCGACCCGATCGCCGACATGCTCACGCGCCTCCGGAATGCCGTCGTGGCGAAGCACCGCCGCGTCGACATGCCGGCCTCGCGCATGAAGGTCGAGATCGCCCGGCTCCTCAAGGAGTCGAACTTCATCCAGGACTACCGCACGCTCGAGGACGAGGAGGGCCACAAGGTCCTGCGCGTCGCGCTCAAGTACGCCGGCGGCACGCCGGTGATCCGCGAGCTCCAGCGTGTCTCGACGCCGGGCCTCCGCCGCTATGTCGGCGCGGGGGAGATCCCGCGCGTCCGCAACGGCCTCGGCGTCGCGCTCCTGAGCACCTCGAAGGGGCTCATGACCGATCGCGAGGCGCGTCGCCAGCGCACCGGCGGCGAGCTCCTCGCCCTCGTCTGGTAAGGGGACCACGCACATGTCACGTATCGGAAAGTTGCCGGTCAACGTGCCGGCCGGCGTCACGGTGAGGCTCGAGGGGAACACCGTGCACGTGAAGGGCCCGAAGGGCGAGCTCTCGCGCACGATCCACCCCGAGATCGCCGTCAAGCTCGACGGCAACGTCATCACCGTGTCGCGGCCATCGGACCAGGAGATGCACAAGGCGCTGCACGGCCTCTCGCGCACGCTCGTGGCGAACATGGTCGAGGGCGTCTCGAA
>CAYSAR010000275.1:0-3270 GCA_964428985.1 uncultured Gemmatimonadaceae bacterium
CCATGCCCGGCATGATGGAGACCATTCTCAACCTCGGCCTCAACGACGACACCGTACAGGGGCTCGCCGCGCTCAGTGGGTCGCCGCGCTTCGCCTACGACTCGTATCGCCGACTGTTGCAGATGTACGGCGACGTCGTGCTCGGCGTCCCGATGGAGGACTTCGAGCACCTCCTCGCCGCGAAGCGCCTCACGAACGGCGTGCATATCGACGCCGAGCTGCCCGCCGAGGCGCTCATCGCGCTCGTCAGCGAGTACAAGGCGCTCATCAAGAACACCATCGGCAAGCCCTTCCCGCACGATCCGCGCGAGCAGCTCTGGGGCGCGATCGAAGCCGTCTGGAAGTCGTGGACGCTCAAGAAGGCCGTCGACTACCGGCGCGTGAACGGCATCGCCGAGACGCCAGGCACCGCGGTGAACATCGTCGCGATGGTGTTCGGCAACCTCGGCGATGACTCCGGCACCGGCGTCGCGTTCACGCGCGACCCCTCGACCGGCGAGAAGCTCTTCTATGGCGAGTTCCTCGTGAACGCGCAGGGCGAGGACGTCGTCGCCGGCATCCGCACGCCCGAGCCGATCTCGGCCATGGAGAAGAAGCTCCCCGAGGCGTACGCCGACCTGCTGCGCACGCAGAACCTGCTCGAGCGCCACTTCCGCGACATGCAGGACCTCGAGTTCACCGTCGAGCGCGGCAAGCTCTACCTGCTCCAGACGCGCATCGGCAAGCGCACGGCGGCCGCCGCGGTGCGCATCGCGCGCGATCTCGTCGGCGAAGGACTCATCTCGCGACCCGAGGCCATCCAACGGGTGCCGGCGCAGCAGCTCGACCAACTGCTGCATCCGGTGATCGACCACGGCTCGCGCAACGGCGGCCCGCTCTGCTCCGGACTCCCCGCGAGCCCCGGCGCGGCGAGCGGCATCGCCGTTTTCGATGCCGATGTCGCCGAGTCGCGCGCCGCGCGGGGTGATGCCGTGATCCTCGTGCGCGACGAGACGACGCCCGAGGACTTCCACGGCATCGTCGCCGCGCGCGCCGTACTCACCGCGCGCGGGGGCATGACGAGTCACGCCGCCGTCGTCGCGCGAGGCATGGGCAAGTGCGCCGTCGTCGGCTGCGCGGGCATCCGCGTCGACGTGCCGAACCGCCATTTCACCGTCGGCGACACGCAGGTGAACGAAGGCGACTGGATCACGCTCGACGGCGGCACCGGCGAGGTCTACCTCGGCGACCTCCCGACGATGCCGAGCGAGGTCATGCGCGTGAACGAGGGCACGCTCAAGCCCGAGGACGCGCCCGTCTATCGCGGCTTCGCCGAGCTGCTCGGGTGGGCCGACGCACGGCGCCACCTCAAGGTCCGCGCGAACGCCGATACGCCGCACGACGCGCGCATCGCGCGCGGCTTCGGCGCCGAGGGCATCGGGCTCTGCCGCACCGAGCACATGTTCTTCGATGGCGACCGCATCCACACGATGCGCGAGATGATCGTCGCGCACGACGAGGGCGGCCGCCGCCGCGCGCTCGCGAGGCTCCTCCCGATGCAGCGCGCCGACTTCGAGGGGATCTTCGAGGCGATGGATGGTTACCCCGTAACCATCCGCCTCCTCGACCCGCCGCTGCACGAGTTCCTCCCGCACGGTGGCGAGGAGGCGAAGCTCCTCGCGCGCACGCTCGGCATCACGCGCCGCGACCTCATGCACATCGTCGACTCGCTGCGCGAGACGAATCCGATGCTCGGCCACCGCGGGTGCCGGCTCGGCGTGACGTATCCCGAGATCACCGAGATGCAGGCGCGCGCGATCTTCGAGGCCGCGAGCGCCGTCGCACAGCGTGGCGTGCTCGTGCACCCCGAGGTCATGATGCCGCTCGTCTCCACGGTGAAGGAGTTCGCGAACCAGCGCGCGATCGTCGATCGCATGGCCGCTCAGGTCGCGAAGGAAACGGGCATGAGCGTGAAGTACCTCGTCGGCACGATGATCGAGCTGCCCCGCGCCGCGCTGACCGCGCGCGCGATCGCGCAGGAAGCGGAGTTTTTCTCGTTCGGCACGAACGACCTGACGCAGACCACGCTCGGCTTGAGCCGCGACGATGCGGGCCGGTTCCTTCCGGCGTATGTCGAACGCGGGATCTTCGACGACGATCCCTTCCAGGTGCTCGATGTCGAGGGCGTCGGGCGACTCATCAAGCTCGCGACGACCGAAGGCCGCGACGCGCGCGGCGGACTCAAGGTCGGCATCTGCGGCGAGCACGGGGGCGAGCCACGGTCGGTGGCGTTCTGTCACGAGACGGGGCTCGACTACGTATCGTGCTCGCCGTTCCGGGTTCCAATCGCGAGACTCGCTGCCGCTCAGGCCGTGCGGTCGTAGTTATTGCGCGCACGCATCGTTGCGCGATGTACGCCGCTGATGCCGTTGGAATCTCCGGGACGGCCGCGCCCTTGACGGGTGTACCAGCGCTCGTCGGCTGACGATGGCGTCCCCTACGATGGTGACGTCGACCCCGTAGCATGTCGGAGGCAGTATGCGATTCCCCCACGCGGCGGTCGCGATCGCGATCGCCCTTTCGGCGTTCTCCCTTGACGCCCAGCAGCAACGTCCTGCCCGCGCGATGGACCATGCGATGATGGCCCGCGGCAGCGAACTCCGCGACGAGATGCGTCGCCTCTGGAACGACCACGTCCTCTACACGCGCCTCTACATCATCAGCGCGACGCAGAAGCTCGGCGACAAGGACGCGACCGCGAAGCGACTCATGCGCAACCAGGAGGAGATCGGCGACGCCATCAAGCCGTACTACGGCGACGCCGCGGGCGAGAAGCTCGAGACGCTGCTCAAGGAACACATCACGATCGCGACCGAGATCGTCGACGCGGCGATGGCCGGTGACGATCAGAAGAAGGACGCCGGCGCGAAGCGCTGGGGCACGAACGCGGATGAGATCGCGACGATGCTCAGCGGCGCCAACCCGAACTGGCCCAAGGCCGACCTCGCGAAGATGCTGAACCAGCACCTCGAGTACACGACCGAGGAGGTCACCGCGCAGCTCGAGGAGAACTGGGACAAGAGCATCGAGTCCTACGACCGCATCAGCAAGCAGGCGACCGAGATGGCGGACGCGATCAGCTCCGGCATCGCGAAGCAGTTCCCGTCGAAAGTGAAGTAGGGATACGCGGGAAGGGGAACCACCTTCAACGCCGAGCCGCCGAGTCGCCGAGGGTGCCGTCGGCGCCGCGGCGCATCGGCGTTGAGTACGTCCCCGTATCCCGCTTCCCTA
>CAYSAR010000276.1:0-3244 GCA_964428985.1 uncultured Gemmatimonadaceae bacterium
CTCGGGGTAGAGGGCATGCTGGTGCGGGGGGATGAGGCCCGTGTTAATTTCAGGGCCGATGCCGTCCCCCGCCTCAAGCCGCTCTCGGCCGCCTTCCGGGACGTGCAATTGCAAGTGGATGTGCGACGGGTACAGCCCCTGTCGCTGAAGCTCACGCGACTCGGAGGCGCGACGCTGCTGGACGGTCTCGTCCGGGCGCTCCGAACGATCTCTCCCGACGCACGCTAGACCGGTACACCCCTCCCAACCCGTACATGACCCGCCTTCGCCTGCTCGTCGCCTCGCTCGTCACCGTCGTCGCCGTCTCGTCCTGCGCGGCCTTCACCGAGGCGATGACCGCGCACGCCGACACCGTCGCCCGGGCGGGCTCGCAGGAGCTCACCGTCGACGAGCTCGCGCAGCTGCTCGCGAACTCCGATGTCCCGCTGCGGCCCGACGCGGCGCGCACGCTCGCCCAGCTCTGGGTGAACTTCCAGCTGCTCGGCCAGGCCGGCGCCCACGGCGACTCGCTCTCGACTCCCGAGGACGCCGATCGGGGCATGTGGTCTTCCTTCGCGCAGATCCAGACGCGGAAGTACTACGACCATGTCGCGCAGGGGTGGGGCGCGGTCGACTCCGCCGGTCTCGAGCAGAAGTACAACGAGGGTAAGGAGCTCCTGGCCGCCTCGCACATCCTGCTCGCGAAACAGAACGAACAGCTCGGCGGCAGCGCGGTGAACGACTCGATCCGCCGCGAGGCCGACCGCATCGCCCAGACGGTGACGCCGGCGACGTTCGCGGCCGTCGCGCGCCAGCGGTCCGACGACCCGGGCTCGAAGGAGCGCGGCGGCTCGTACGGCGTCTTCGAGGCCGGCTACATGGTGCCCGAGTTCGACGCTGGCATCCGCTCGGTGCCGCCGGGCGGCATCACCGGCGTCGTCGAGACGCAGTACGGCTACCACATCATCCGCCGGCACACGTGGGAGGAGGCGCGCGAGCAGTTCACCGAGATGTATCCGGCCGTGGTGCAGCAGGCGGCCGAGGGCGCGTGGTTCGACGCGCTCGAGACGCGCCACAACGTGCAAGTGAAGCCGAGCGCGCCGAAGCTCGTCAAGGCGATCGCGGAGGACGTCGACGCGTACCGCGATGACAAGACGGTCGTCGCGACGGCGCGCAGCGGCAACCTGACGGCGCAGCGCCTGGCCGAATGGCTCGCCGCGTTCCCGCCGCAATCGCGCATGCGCGCGAACGTCATGCAGGCCGCCGACTCGATGATCCCGGTGTTCGTGAAGAACGTCATGCGCAACGAGCTGTTGCTGCGCGAGGCGGATTCGGCGAAGGTCGGGGCCGACTCCGCCGAGCGCGCCGAGATCCGGCAGGCGTTCCTGAACGGCGTGCGCTCGACGATGGAGCGGCTGAACCTGCACCCGAGCCAGCTCACCGACAGCGCGGCCGACCTGAGTGCGCGCGAGGAGCTGGCGGGCCGTCGCGTCGACGCCTATCTCTCGTCGCTGTTCCGCAACGAGGCGCAGTACGTCGAGGTCCCGGAGCAGCTCGTCATCGTGCTCCGCGACAAGTACGAGGCGCGCCTCGTGCCGAACGCGATCGACCGCGCGGTCACCGAGGCGACGCGGCTCCGCGCCACCGCCGACTCGACCGCCGAGGCGACGCGTCCGCCGACGTCGGTGCCGATGCCGCCGGCGAACCCGCAGCCCTGAGGCCGGCCTGATGCGCGTCCTCGTCTCCCTCCTGCTCCTGGCCGTCGCGGTCCCCGCGGCGGCGCAGGATCCCGTCGCCCCGCCGGCCCAGCCGGAGCAGGCGCGGACCGTCGAGGTCGATCGCATCGTCGCGGTCGTCGGGGAGCACCCGATCCTCTTCAGCGAGGTGCTCGAGCAGATCAATTACGCGCGCGCGCAGGGGATGCAGATCCCGCGCGACTCGCTCGGCCAGATCGAGCTCGCCCGGCAGGTCCTGGGCCGCCTCGTCGACGAGGAGGTGCTCGTCGCCGTCTCGAAGGACTACAAGATCGAGGTGACCGAGGCCGATGTGCTGCGGATCGTCGAGCAGTACATGGACCGCGTGCGCGCGCAGTTCCAGACCGACGAGCAGTTCATCCAGGCGCTCCAGCGCGAGGGGTTCGGCTCCCCCGAGGCGCTGCGTCGGCAGACGCTCGAACGCGCGAAGCGCGACGAGCTCCAGGCGCGCGCCCGCGACTCGCTGCGCGCCAACGGCCGCCTCGCGCCGATCAACGTGACCGAGGCCGAGGTGCGCGCCGCGTTCGAGCGGATCCAGCGCGAACTGCCGCCGCGCCCCGCCTCGGTCGGCTTCCGGCAGATCGTCGTCGCGCCGCGCGCGCGCGAGGAGAGCAAGCGCGTGGCGCGGGCGCGCATCGACAGTCTCCGCGTGATGCTCGAGCGCGGCGCCGACTTCGACTCGATGGCCCGCGCCGTCTCCGCCGACAGCTCGAGCGCGGTGCAGGGCGGTGACCTCGGCTGGGCCCGGCGCGGCTTCATGGTCCCGGAGTTCGAGGCGATGATGTTCGCGCTGAACCCCGGCCGCATCAGTCCGATCGTCGAGACGGTCTACGGCTACCACATCATCCGCGTCGACCGCGTGCGCAGCGCCGAGGTGCGCGCCCGGCACATCCTCATCAAGCCAAAGGTCGATTCGCTCGACGGCGCCGTCGCGCGCGCGCGCGCCGACACCGCGCTCGCGCTCTGGCGCCAAGGCGTGAGCTACGACTCGCTCCTCAAGCGATTCCACGATCCCGACGAGGAGCGCACGGTGCCGGAGTACCCGCGCGACTCGCTGCCCGCCCCGTATCGGACCGCGCTCGAGGGCGTCGCCGAGGGCGCGTTCACGCCGATCTTCGAGCTGCCGAATCCGGCGACTGGCGTGCCGAAGGCGGTCGTGCTCCAGCTCATCTCGTCGAAGCCGGCGGGACAGTACACGCTCGAGGACTACCAAGAGCGCCTGCGGCAGCAACTGCGCGAGGAGAAGTCGTTGCGCCGCACGCTCGACAACCTCCGGCGCGAATACTACGTCTCGCTGCGATTGTGACGTCCGCGCCCGCGCTCGCCGTGACCCTCGGGGACCCACGGGGGATCGGGCCTGAGGTCGTGCAGGCGGCGCTCACGTCGCTCGGCCGCACCGAGCGCGTGCTCGTCGTCGGTCCCGAGGGGACCGGCGTCACGATCGACGAACCGATCGGGACCTGGCGGAGCGGTGGGTCGGCGGCCGACGCGGGGCGACTCGCCGGACGCGC
>CAYSAR010000277.1:0-3217 GCA_964428985.1 uncultured Gemmatimonadaceae bacterium
CGACGACATCGTGAAGAGCGTCGACGCGCGATGGATGCGCTCCAGGTCGTCGCGCCAGCCGAGCAGGAACGCGTCGCCCTCGAGCTTCAGCGAGACCCGCAACGATTCGAGCGCGGCGCGTTCCGATCCGTCGCCGGCGATCACCACTGCGGGCAGCGCCGCCGCACCGCGTAGGTCGCGCAAGGCCGCAAGCGCCTGCAGCATCACGTCGTAACCCTTCACCGGCTCGAGGCGACCGATGCTGCCGAGGATCGGACGCTCGGGAGGGATGCCAAGCTCCCGGCGCAGGGCGCCGTCATCGACCGCGACGGCGAAGCGCGAGAGGGCCACGCCATTGGGCAGCACGCGCAGCTTGTGCCGCGGCACGCCGACCCGCGCGACCAGATGCTCACCCACGGGCGCGGAGACGGCGACGACGATGTCGGTGTAGCGCGCGGCGATGCCGTCGAGTCGCCTCGCGATCCAAGGGTCGGGATGCATCCGACCATGCTCGGTGTAGACGACGCGCGGGACACCCGCGAGCTTGGCCGCGCGCGCCGCCTTGAGCCAGACGCCGCTGTGGACGTGGACGACGTCGGGTTGCCGCCGGCGGATGTCTGCGGCGAGCGAAGCCGGATGCAGCAGCGAGGCGCGGCTCATCGGCCTCGCGACGCCGACCGGGATGCCGGCCTCCTCGAGTCCGGCGCCGAAGCGACCCACGTAGTTGAGGACGAGCACTTCGGGCGTGAACTGCGTGCGGTCGAGGCCGAGGAGCAGGTCGTTCATCACCCGCTCCATCCCGCCGTAGTTCAGGTTGTCGACCACGTGGAGGACGCGCATCGTCATCGGCCGCGGATCCAGTCGAGGGCTTCGCGCAGGGCGGGACGCCAGTCGTCGGCGCGGAACACCTCGTTGCGCGCGCCGCGCCCTCCGACGAGGAACGTGGCGAGTGCCGCGAGGCGCGGACGGACGCCACGCTCGCGCTTGAGGCGAATGAGCATGTGGTCGAGGTCGCCGAACCACCAGCGGAGGCGATGGCCGGCACGCCCGGCGACCGACTCGGCGGGCGGGCGGCCGAGGGCGCAGTCGACGAGGAGGCGCGGGAAATCCACGCCGGCGTCGATGGCGAGTTGGAGGGAGCCCCAAGCGCGGGCGTTGATCTCCATCAGATACGGCGTACCCGATGCGTCGTCCATCTTGAACTCGACCATCGCGACGCCGCGCCACGACGCAGGCTCGAGCAGCGACAGCGCCGCCGCCTCGAGCTCGGCCGGTGCGACGACGGATTCGCTGAGGACGCTGACGCCGCCGGTCGGCGGCTTCTCCCGAAGGCGGCGATGCGCGAAGCGTGCGACGACGCGGCCGTCCCAGACGAGGAAGAACACGCCGATGCCCGCGCCGACGACGCGCTGCTGCACGAGCAGCGGAAACGATTCGGCCGGCGTGTCGCGCAGGACGTCGTGCAACTCGTCCGGGGTCTCGACGTGGGTCGCCGCGACCTTGTGGCGAATTGCCGTCCCCAGTGGCACGCTGCGGCTCGGCTTGACGACTGCCGGCAGCCGCAGGTCGGCGGGCGGCGCGTCCGCGCGAGTCGCGACGACCGCCTGCGCGGGCACGGCGATCCCGAGCCGGCTCGCGCGCCCGAGTAGTGCGTTCTTGTCATTCACGTCGAGAAAGCGCTGCGCGTCCGCGATGGGCAGCATCGCGCCGAGCTGCCCACGCATCGGCAGCAGCGCGAGGATCGCCTCCTCCGTCGTCGGGAACACCACCTGGACGGCATGTTCACGCACGAGACGCTGCACGACTGCCGCGAACTGCTCCGGGCTACGCCCGGGATCCGGGATGATGGCAGTCGCCGCCGCGTGGCGCGAGCTGCCGGCGAGCGATCCGGCGCGCGTGGCGGCGACGATCACGCGATGTCCCGCACGGCCGAGACTGCGCGTGACCGCGAGCGCCGAGCGCGTGCTGCCGTCGGGGACCAGGATGCAGGCCGCAGCGGGCGAATGCGAGGCGTTCAGGAGCGGGATGGCGGTGGTGGAAACGGACCCTTGGGAGAGCTGGGCTGCCCAGAAGGTAACGCGAGGGTGCGGAGCTCCGGAGGCCCGCGCGGAACGCTTCTTGCGAGAATCGTACCAGAGCCCCAGCTTCCGGCACGAAGCTTGAGTCCCCCGAGGGGAGGTCGGTCCGTATGGTTCGCCACATCTCCGCAGTCGCCGTTGCCGCGCTCGCGTCCCTCGCTCCGGTCGTCAGTGGATGTTCTGACGGGAGCACGGCGCCGATCGAGATCGGCGTCGGGCCCGAGGGCGGTTCGTTCGCGCTGCTCGACAGCCTGATCGTGATCACCGTGCCTGCCGGCGCCGTCGCCGAGCGGGTCGTGCTGACGGGGGCGCTGGAAGGCTCCGCGCCGACGAACCCGCTGCTGGTGCCGGGCACCGCGGTGCGCCTCGGTCCCACCGGCACGAGTTTCGCGCAGCCAATCACGATCACCGTCCGGTACGGAGGGTTCGTGCCATCGTTGCCGGCTGGCGTGCGAGAAAGCGAGCTGCGCATCGGCAAGGTGGTGAGCGGCGTCTGGACGTATCCCGGCGGCAGCCCGACGATCGACGAGGGCCTGAATCGCCTGTCGGCAACGTTCACGTCGTTCAGCGTGTTCGGCATCATCGCGGTGCCCGCGGCGACGATCACGCTGTCGCCGGATGTGGCGGCGACGACGGTCGGCAACAGCGTGTCGCTGACGGCGGAAGTGCGGGATGCCGACGATGTCGTGCTGCCGGATCGCGTCGTCTCGTGGAGCTCCTTGGAGCCCGCGATCGCGACGGTGAACAATGGGTCCGTGACCGGGGTGTCGGCGGGTGTGGCGCGGATCGTGGCGTCGGCGGAGGGGAAGGCGGATACGGTGAACGTGACGGTGACGGCGCCGCCGGAGGGCGAGCCGGAGCCGTTCCTCGTCGAGGATTTCAGCACGTATACCAGTACCGCGAACCTGATGTCCAATCCACGAAACATCTACGCGGTTGCGGAGGATATCCGCCCAGGCCAAATCGCGCTGGACGAGACAGTCGGTTTTGGAGCATCGACCAAGAGCATGCGCTACGACTTTCCAGACCGCACTGATGTTGGCGGCTCGGGGACGTCAGGTCGCTGCGCAGACTACACCATCAGTCGCATGTTGAAGACCGACGGACGGAAGCACGTCTGGATTGAGCTGTACGCCCGCTTCAGCGCAAACTTCGTGGTG
>CAYSAR010000278.1:0-3187 GCA_964428985.1 uncultured Gemmatimonadaceae bacterium
GTACATGGGCTCGCGCGCGGCGACGCGGCGCGGCGACGCGCCCGTGAGTTGCTCGGCGAGCTCGGTCTCCCGGCGCGCGTCGCCGAGGCCCGTGCGCGCGAGCTCTCGACCGGTGAGCGCCAGCGCGTCGCGATCGCGCGCGCGCTCGCGACCGAGCCGGCGTTGCTCGTCTGCGACGAACCCGTCGCGAGCGTCGACGCGCCCACGCGCATGCTGCTGCTCGACCTGCTCGACCGATTGCGCCGCGAGCGCCGCCTCGCCCTGTTGTTCATCTCGCACGATGTCGCCGCCGTCGCACGCCTCACGTCGCGCATCGCGGTCATGTACCTCGGGCGCATCGTCGAGCACGGCGCCACCGCCGAGGTGCTGGCGCGACCGCGCATGCCGTACACGCGCGCCCTGCTCTCGGCGGTGCCGACAGGGGTCCCGGAAGGCCGCGAACGCCGCATCGTGCTCGTCGGGGATGCGCCGTCGCCGATCGATCCGCCTTCGGGATGTCCATTCCACCCGCGCTGCTGGCATCCGAAGAAGGACGATTCGTGCCGCTCCCGTCGGCCTCCGCTCGAAGAGCGTGTCGCGCGTCACGCCGCGGCGTGCTGGAAACAGGACGAGCCGGTGAGCTGAATCACGGGCATCGTCGGGTGACCGACGACACGGAAGGCCGTCACGGCGTGACTGGCGCCCGTCGTGACATGTTCCCCGCGCAGAAGGACCAGGTCCACCCCAACGCGCAGGAACGAACACATGAAGATCGCTCGCATCTACCTTGGCGTCGCGCTGCTCGCGGTCACGATGGCCGTGACGAGCTGCTCCGACTCCCCCGTCGCGCCGCAGACGGCCCCCGAGGCGACGCCGGCACCGTACACTGACGCCGAGCTCCTCGGCCTGTTGCAGCCGACGCTGAGCAAGGTCGGCCTGCTGACGTGCAAGCCGCTGAAGGCGGACTACGCGTCGAAGCGCATCGGTCGCGACGGTGGGGTCATCGAGGTCGGTCCGCACCGCCTCGTCATCCCGCCGCGCGCGCTCAAGCGAACGGTGACGATCACGGCCTACATGCCGTCGAGCCGCGTGAACCGCGTCGAGTTCGGCCCGCACGGGCTCGAGTTCGAGCGTCCGGCCTCGCTCACGATGAGCTACGCGAACTGCGACCTGCTCGGCCGCCTGCTGCCGAAGAAGATCGCGTACATCAACGATCGGCTCACGATCCTGTACCTGCTCCAGTCGGTCGACAACATCTTCTCGAAGAAGGTGACGGGTCGCGTCGACCACTTCTCCGACTACGCCGTCGCCTGGTGATGGCTAGTCCCGTTCCTGTCAACGCGTCGGCAGCGATCCGCCGCGCCCCATCCGGGGCGCCGGCGGACCTGCTGTTTTCGGCACGTGAGCGTGAACGGGCCGGCTGCATCGCCGAGGCCGCCGAGCTCTTCGAAGCGGCCATCGACGCAGCCGTGGCACAAGGACAGCAGACGCTTCAGATCGAAGGTCTCCGTCGGCTCGCGGTGATCCGCCACCGACTGCGGGAGTATGACGTCGCACGGGCATTGTGCGCCCGGAGCCTCGAAGTCGCCGCGTCCATCGGCAACGAACTGTTGAAAGCCGAGGCGATGAACACGCTCGGCGTCATGAACATGCGAGAGGGCGCACTCGAGGAAGCCAGGCGGTTGTTCGAGGAGGCATCGGCCTCCGGAGGGTCGAGTCGCGAACTGCGCGCGCGCGTCCAGCAGAATCTCGGCATCATCGCGAACATCCACGGCGACCTGGATCAAGCACAACAGCACTACGCGAGTTCGCTCGACGAGTATCAGCAGGCCAACGATGAGCATGGGTGCGCGCTCGCGTACCACAACCTCGGCATGGTCTCGACCGATCGCGCCGAGTACGAGGCGGCGGATGGGTATTTCACACGCAGTCGAGAGATCGCCGAGCGGGCGGGTGATGTCTACCTGCAGGGCCTTTGCCTGCTCAACCATGCCGAGGTGCGCATCGCGCGGCAGCATTTCGAAGAAGCGCGCCGCGATGCCGAGGCATCGCTAGCGATCTTCGATCAGATCGGCTCGCGCGACCACAAGTCAGTGGCGTATCGTGCGATCGGCGTCGTCTACCGCGAGACGGGGCGGCTCGCCTTGGCCGAGTCTCGGTTGCGGGGATCGATCGACCTCGCCGTGGCGGCAGGGTCGCGCCTCCATGAGGCCGAGGCCACGCGCGATCTTGCCGTCGTCTATCAGGCGATGGGCCGGAACCAAGAGGCGCTCACCCTCCTGCATCGGTCGCACACGCTGTTCGGTCAGCTCGACGCCCGCCGCGACCTCATCAACGTCGGCGGCAAGGTGCTCGAGCTCGAGGGCACCTACCTCGCCGTCGTCCGCGAGTGGGGTGGCTCGATCGAATCGAGCGACAGTTACACGCACGGCCACTGCTCGCGCGTCGCCGAGAACGCCGTCGCCGTCGCCCGCGCGATGGGCCTCGACGACCTCCAGCTCACGACGATCCGCCTCGGTGCCTACCTCCACGACCTCGGCAAGGTCAAGGTGCCCCATGAGATCCTCAACAAACCGGGCCCCCTCACGCGTGACGAGTTCGAAGTGGTCCAGATGCACCCGGTGTGGGGCATCGACCTGCTCGAGGGCATCGAGTTCCCGTGGGACATCAAGCCGATCATCCGCTGGCACCACGAGAAGTACGATGGGACCGGCTATCCGGACCGGCTGTGCGGCGACGAGATCCCCCTGGCCGCGCAGATCGTGGGAATCGTCGACGTCTACGACGCGCTGACGACGACGCGTGCGTACCGTCCCGCGATGACGCACGCCGCGGCGATGCAGGAGATCGGCAAGATGCGGCGCTCTTGGTCCGAGCCGGTGATGGAAGCGTTCCTCACCGCACTCGGCGAGCAGCCGGCGGCGCTGAATCCCGATGCCGCCGTGGTGATGGAGCAGACCGAGCGCGGCCGCGCGGCATAGCGCGGGCCGCGGCTCGCGACGCTAGGCGCCGGGCGCCGGCGCGGCCGTCCCTGCGCGCGGCGTGACGGCCCGGTTCCCCTGATACGGCGTCTTCAACCGACGCCGCAGCATGTGCCCCGCCGCGCTCTCGAGCGCTTCGCGGTTCAGGATCCGCACCCCTTCGTCGGTCGACGCGATCAACTGCTTCGACGTCATCGCGCCGATGGTGCGCGAGATCCTGGCCGACG
>CAYSAR010000279.1:0-3143 GCA_964428985.1 uncultured Gemmatimonadaceae bacterium
GGCGCTCCCGGTCCTCGTCGAGCGCCTCAGCGCGCTCCCGGCCTTCCGTTCACTGCGCGCCGCGCTGCCGCAGGGACGCGGCCGGCAGGCGGTGAGCGGACTCGCCGGCTCGGCCGATGCGGTGCTGCTCGCATCGCTCGCGGCCGCCGACCCGAATCGACTCTTCGTCGTCGTCGCGGATCAACTGCCCGAGGCGGAGCGCTGGCTCGCCGACCTCCAGTCGATCATGGGGGACGACGGCGTCGTGCTCTATCCGCAACGCGAAGGGTTCGGCGAGGTCGAGCCGCACGCCGAGATCGCGGGGGAGCGCGTCGAGACACTGGAGCGCCTCTCGCGCGGTGGCGTGCGCGTGCTGCTCACGACGGCGCGCGCGGTGCAGGAGCGGACGAGGCTCCCGCGCGCGCTCGCCGATGCACGGCTCGAGCTCGCGAAGGGCGCGACGTACCGCCTCTCCGACCTCATCGCGCATTTGGAGCGCGTCGGGTTCGAGCGCGTCATGCTCGTGGAGGATGTCGCGCAGTTCAGCGTGCGGGGCGGGATCGTGGACGTATACGGCTTCGGGATGACGGAGCCGATGCGGTTGGAGTTCTGGGGGGACGAGTTGGTGGAGCTGCGGCACTTCGATGTGGCGACGCAGCGGACGACGATGCCGGCGGAGTCGGTACTCATCCTCCCCGTTGAGGTGAAGGGAGAGGAAGCCTCTTCCGATCTGGCGCTGAGCGATGAGCGCAGCTCGTTGCCCGACCTCTGGCCCGACGGCACGCTCGTCATGTTGCCGCTCGGGGTCGCGCTGCGGCCGGAGATGGAGCGCACGTGGACGGAGGCGGCGCACCACATCGATCTCGCGCGGCGACGCGGCGAGGATGTCGCGCGGCGGGAGGACCTGCTCCAGTCGCCCGACGCGGCGATGCGGGCGCTCGGTGCGTTCCCGACGATCGATCTCATCGGCGGTGGATCCGAGGGCGACTCGCGCTCCGTGCACTTCCCGCTGCGCGCGCCGGAGCCGGTCGAGCGCGACATGCAGCGCCTCGCCGCGCTCGTGCGCGACGGGACGCAGACGATGATCCTCTGCGACAACGCGGGGCAAGCCGAGCGTCTGGAGGAACTGCTCGACGCCGGCGGCGCGGGGCGTTCGCCGGCCGCGCTCGTGATCGGCGTGCTCGGCGGCGGCTTCCTGATCCCGCCGCGCGGCACGCCCGACGGCCTCCGCGTCCTCACCGACCACGAGATCTTCCGGCGCGAGCGCCGCATCCGGCGCAGCCGCAAGTACGCGACCGGCACCGCGCTCGAGCATGTCACGGCGCTCAAGCCGGGCGACTACGTGGTGCACCTCGAGCACGGCGTCGGCATCTACCGCGGCATGAACACGATCTTCCACGGCGAAGCGACGATGGAAGTCGCCGTGATCGAGTACGAGGGCGGCGACCGGCTCAACGTGCCGCTGTACCGGCTTGACCAAGTCGAGAAGTACCGCGCCGCCGGCGAGATGGACGACGATGCGCCGCCGCCCAAGCTGCACAAGCTCGGCGGCAAGAAGTGGGCGGCCCAGCGCGATCGCACGCGCTCGGCCCTGCGCGAGATGACGGCCGAGTTGCTCGATCTCTACGCCCGCCGCCGCATCGCCGCGCGGCCGCCGCATCATCCCGACGGCGCCTGGCAGAAGCAGCTCGAGAGCTCGTTCCTCTTCGAGGACACGCCCGACCAGCGCACCGCCACCGAGGCGGTGAAGCAGGACATGGAAGCGCCGCGCCCGATGGACCGCGTGCTCGTCGGCGACGTCGGCTACGGCAAGACGGAGATCGCCGTCCGCGCCGCGTTCAAGGCGGTGCAGAGCGGGCGGCAGGTCGCGGTGCTCGTCCCGACGACGGTGCTCGCCGAGCAGCACGCGCGCACGTTCGGCGACCGCTTCGCCGACTTCCCGGTGCGCCTCGCCGTGATGAGCCGCTTCCAGACGGCGAAGGAACAGGCCGCCGCGCTCGCCGACCTCGCGGCGGGGAAGGTCGACGTCGTCATCGGCACCCACCGCCTCCTCTCGCCCGACGTCACGTTCCGCGCGCTCGGTCTCATCATCGTCGACGAGGAGCACCGCTTCGGCGTGAAGCACAAGGAGCGGCTCAAGCAGCTCAAGCTCGAGACCGACGTGCTCACGCTCACCGCGACGCCGATCCCGCGCACGCTGCACCAGTCGCTCGCCGGCTTGCGCGACATGACGTTGATGCAGACGCCGCCGCGCGACCGCTCGCCGGTGTTGACGTTCCTCGAGCCCTGGGACGACGGGCTCATCGAGGAAGGGATCTCGCGCGAGCTCGACCGCGGTGGGCAGGTGTTCTTCGTGCACAACCGCATCGAGACGATCGAGGCGATCGCCGACCACGTGCGGCGCGTCGTGCCGCGCGCGCGCGTCGGCGTCGGCCACGGGCAGATGAAGGAGCGCGAGCTCGAGGCGGTCATGAAACGGTTCGTCGCCGGGGAGCTCGACGTGCTCGTCTCGACGCTGATCGTCGAGAGCGGCATCGACGTGCCGAACGCGAACACGATGTTCGTGAACCGCGCCGACCGGCTCGGCCTCGCGCAGCTGTATCAGCTGCGCGGGCGGGTCGGGCGCTCGCATCGCCGCGCGTACTGCTATCTGATCGTCCCCGAGCAGACCGACGAGGACGCCGAGCGCCGGTTGCGCGTGCTCGAGCATCATACCGAACTCGGGGCGGGGTACCGCGTCGCGCTCAAGGACATGGAACTGCGCGGCGCCGGCAACCTCCTTGGCCCCGAGCAGTCGGGGTTCGTGCACGCGGTCGGGTTCGATCTCTACCTGCGGCTGCTCGACGAGACCGTGACGCGCATGATGCGCGGGGAGCATGCGCCGCCCCCGCCGCCGGCCGACGTCACGTTGGACGTCCCGAGCTACCTGCCCGACGACTACATCACGTCGCAGGCGGTGAAGCTCGACCTCTATCGACGGCTCGGGGCCGCCCGCGGCGTCGAGGTCGTCGACGACCTGCGCACGGAGGTCCGGGACCGCTTCGGGCCGCTCCCTGCGCCGGCCGAGGCGTACTTCGCCGTCGCCCGCCTCCGGCTCCTCGGCGCCCCTCTCGGGGTAGAGGGCATGCTGGTGCGGGGGGATGAGGCCCGTGTTAATTTCAGGG
>CAYSAR010000280.1:0-3125 GCA_964428985.1 uncultured Gemmatimonadaceae bacterium
GCGAGAGGAGGGTGTTCTCGGGGAAGCGGCCATGGGTCGCGCGCTCGAACGCATCGACGTCATAGATGCCCTTTCCGGTGAAGCTCCCCTCGCCATAGAGGTCCTGATAGACGTCGCTGACGGCGGTCGTGTAGGGATCGACGCCGGGGTGGCCCGAGTGCAGCGCCGCGAAGCGCGAACGGTGGGCGCTCGCGAGCGAGACGCCGACGCGCGGCTGGATGATGCCGTAGCCGGCGACGACGCGCCCGGCGTCGGGATCGTAGACGGCGCGGTTGAGCGGGTGCGCGAGCGCGCCGATGAGCGCCGGCGCCGCCTCGGGCGGCAACACCGTGTCCGAGTCGAGCGTGATGACGTACCGCACCTGCCGGATCGTCCCGACGTTGCCGATGACGGTCGAGAACGCGCCGTCCGCGTTGCCACGCAGGAAACGGTTGAACTCGGCGAGCTTCCCGCGCTTGCGCTCCCACCCCATCCAGACGCCTTGGCGCGGATTCCACCGGCGCGGGCGATGGAAGAGGTAGAACGCGTCCCTCTCGCGTGGCGCATAGCGGTCGTTGAGCGCCGTCACGCCGCGCACCGCCGCCTCGAGGATCGCGTCGTCGTCGGGCATTACCTCCTGCTCGGCGTCGGTGAAGTCGCTGAGCACCGCGAAGTGCAGGTGCGCCTCGCGGTTCGCGAGGAACTGCGACTCGAGGTTCTTGAGCGCCTCGTCGACGGCCTCGACGCTCGCGAAGAGCGTCGGGATCACGACCGCGGTCCGGTACTCGCTCGGCACGCCGTGCGCCGGGAGGTCGAGTTTCGGCAGGACCCGCGGCGGGAGGAACGCCGTCACGAGCTGGTTCACGACGCTCACCGCGATGTCGGCCGCCGGCAGCAAGCCGAACGCAAGGGCGAGCAGGACCGCGGTGCCATTCCCGATCGGCACGCCGGCGAGTTGCACGAGCGCGAGCAGCGCGAGCGCGGTGAAGCCGAGCACGCCCCCGACGAAGACGATGTTCGGGTGGCCGATGACGGCGCGATGGATCCGCTCGCGCAGCGTCGAGCGATACCCGAGCGATTCCTCGAGCTCGGTCACGCCCTCGTCGACGAGGTGGAAGCCGACGTGCGCGCGCCGGGCGTCGGTCGATCCGGGCATCGCCGCCTTCTCGGCGCGCGCGATCGCCTCGCGCGCGACCTCGACCTCGTCGAGCCCCGCCCCCTTCGCGATCCGCTCGACGGCGTGCCGATAGCTGTCCCGCGTCTGGAAGCTCATGCGCGCGTAGAAGCCCGATGGGTCCTCGCGCAGCACGCGGTCGGCGGCGCTCTGGTGCTCGACGAACAGCCGCCAGTCGCGCAGGCCGATCGCGCGCAGGCTCGTGATGCTGTTCGCCATCATGAGCGTCGTCAGCGCGAGTCGCTCGGTCGCGCGCTGCGCCGCGTCCTCGGGCGCGATGCCCTCGTCGGCGATCCACCACTCGAGCCAGACGAGCGCCGGGAACGAGCTCGACGAGAGGCGGAGCTGCTGGAGGAAGCGCGTGACGAAGTCCGGCGTCAGCGCCTGGCGCTCGCGCACGAACTCGGCGAGCGGGTCCTTGATCGACTCGGGGTCCTTCTCGTAGTGCTCGGTGATGCGGCGGGCCCACGCATCCGCCGCCTCGACTTGATCGAGTCGCTGCACCGTGCGCAGCGCCATCCGCCGCACGCTCTCGATCAACCCCAGCCGGATCATCGCCGGGATCGCCCAGAGCTCGCCGAGCGAGAGCGTCGTGTGCTCTTGGTACGCCGCGACGAAGCGATCGACGTTCTCGAGCGAGATGCGACCTTCGCTGTGCGAGATCAGCGTCGTCGCGAGCTCATAGACGCGGGGATAGCCGCGCAGCGAGCCGGCGCCGAGCTCGGGGAGCTCTTGGTAGTAGTCGCGCGGGAGGCTCTCGCGCACCTCGTGCACGTGCTCCTGCACCACATGGTAATTGTCGAGGAGCCAATCGCCGGCGGGGCCGACGTCGATGCCCTGCGCCGCGGCGGCGCCGAGCCGCGCGTGCGCCTTCGCGAGCAGGTCGCGCGTCTCGTTGAGCCGCCGCAGCAGCCGCGCCTCGCGCACGCGCTTGTGCGGCGGGGCGAGCCGCTGCGCCCGGGCGAGCGCACGGGCGCGCTCGGCGAGATGCTCGGCACCGAGCAACTCACCGCGCAGCGGACCGGCGATCAGCTCATCGGGCGAAACCGCGGCGCGCCGGATGACCTTGGGCCACCGCAGCATGCGAGCAGCTTAGTGTGCGGGTCGCGTGGCGTCGAGCACCTCGCGCACGCGCTTCGCGAGCTCCGACATCGCGTAGGGCTTCTCGATGTAGTCGCGCGTGCCTTTGGACGGGTACCCCGACGTGTACAGGATGCGCAGGTCGGGATAGCGCTGCTCGAGCCGCGCCGCGAGCTCGTCGCCGCACATGCCCGGCATCTCGATGTCGGTGAGGAGGAGATCGATCGCGTCCTCACGGCCCTCGAGCAGCTGGAGGGCCGCTTCACAGCGATCGGCGGAGAGGACCTCGTAGCCATGCAGCTTGAGCACGCGGACGGCCACGCGCAGGAGGTCGGCGTCGTCGTCGACGACGAGAATGGTCGGTGGTGGGGTCACGACACCTGATACCCCGGCGCGTCACGACCGGATGCCCCTAGGCGGTCACCTCGATGTGGCGCCACTTCCCGGCCCGGAAGCGCAACACGCTGAGTGTCGCCCGCATCGCGTGGCCGAGGACGATCGCGAGCCAGATGTCGGTCGCCCGGAGGTCGCGCATCTGTGAGACCAGCAGGCAGTAGCCGATCGGGACGATGATCTGCGCCACGATGGAGATGTAGAGCGGCCCCTTCGTGTCGCCGGTCCCTTGGAGCCCGCCGGTGAAGACGAGCGCCACGGTGATGAAGAACCCGGAGACGGCGAGCCAAGCGAGGAGCTGCGTGCCGATCGCGAGCACGACCGGGTCCTCCATGCCGAAGAGGCCGAGCAGCACCTGCGGCACGGTGAGGAAGAGCAGCCCGACGAACGCGGCGATGCCGATCCCGAGACGGGATGCGAGCTGGACGGCCTGCTCGACGCGCTCGGGCTTCTTCGCGCCGAGGTTCTGCCCCGACACGGCCGCGACCGCGCCCATGAG
>CAYSAR010000281.1:0-3116 GCA_964428985.1 uncultured Gemmatimonadaceae bacterium
GGTGTGGTAGAACTGATCGGTGAAGTGCCAGAAGAGCAGGCCGGGGATCTTGGCTCTGAGGAACGGCGTGTGGTCGCTGCCGCCTTCGAACGGGTTCGTCTTCACGACCCACCCATTCGTCGCCGCCTGTTCGAGCGCGCGGCCGAGCACCACGTCGTTGAAGTAGTGCGGCGTCATGTCCTCCTTCTTCAGCGGGCTGCCGCCCCACTCGCTGTGCTTGTCGTCGCCACGCGTCCAGATTGCGCTCGGGTCGGGCATCTTCTCGATCAGGAACGTGCCGCCGGTCTTCTCGGTGTCCTCACCAACCATGTCGAGCGAGAGGCCCCATTTGATCCCTTTCGCGCGCACGCTGTCCTGTTGGATGTAGCGCTGCGTCGAGCGGATCTCGAGTCCCCAGAGCATCGTGATCGTGCGCTTCGGGGCGATGCGTCCCGCGCGCAACAGGTCGGCCGCGACCCGCGCCATCTCCACCTGCGCGCCGACGCCGCTCGCGTTGTCGTTCGCGCCCGGCTCTTGCACATGCGCGCTGAAGACGAACCGCTCGTCGGGCCGCTCGCTCCCACGCACCTCGGCGACGACGGCTTGCTCGACCGCGTTCGGTGTCCACGCGACGCTCGTCGCCACACGCACGCGGATGGGTCCTCGCGCGAGCGCGGCGCGCAGCCGTTCGCGCGCGTCAAACGAGAGCGCGATGCCCCACGCCCGCGCCGACGTGTCGCGCGGGACCGACGTGAACTGGATCGACGTGCGGTTCTTCTCGGGCTGGAGATACGGCGGCAGCGAGTAGCCGAGTACGCCGAGCGCGCCGCGTTGGACGACGGCGTTGCGGAAGAGTCCGCCGGCGCTCGCGTTCGCAAGGACGATCTTCCCGCGCACGTTCGCCGCGTCGAGCTCCGCTGGCGTGCCGCGTCCGACGTCGACGAGCTCGGCGACGACGCCTCCCTCGGGTGTCGAGAACGAGTTCGTCGCGAGCATGTTGCGGTTCGTCGCGAAGCGCAGGACCGGCTCGCGCTCGCCTTCGATCGTCAGCGATGCGTCCAGCGGCTCCCACGCCGGCTGCGCCATCGGATAGCGCTCGATGCGATATGTCAGTGGGGCGGTCGACTGACGCGCGTCATCGCGGACGTAGCCTGCGGCCTCGAGCCGCTCGGCGATGTGCGCGATGCTCGCGTCGAATCCGCGATTCCCTGGCCAGCGCACGAATTGGTCGAGGTAGGCGACCGTCTCCTTCGCGCGCTCGCCGGAGTAGGCGGGGCGGACGAGGTCGGCGATCGGCGCCGTCGGGGACGGCTGGGACAGGCCGACGGCGGGGACGAGCAGCGCGCCGCCGACGAGGGCGGTGAGCGAGAGAGACGGGACGAAGCGCATACCGTAAGATACGCGCCCAGTTGGCGCCCGCGCCGCTCTACTTCTGCCGCTTCGCCGTGAACTCCGCGCCGCCCTGTCCGGCGAAATCGACGTAGCCGTCGAGACTGTCCGGCGTCACGATGCGCGCCGAATACGTGAGCACGACGCCTTCGCCGGCGCCGGTCATCGAGAGCACGAACGACATCGAGTCACCCCACACGCGGCCGTCGAGCGTGCGCGAGCCGAGCGCGTTCGATTCGTAGGTGCCGGTGAGCTTGTTGTCCTTGTCCTGCTTGAGCGTGACCGTCGGCGTGCCGGTGCCGTTCGCGGTGACGACGGTGAAGGTCCATTTGCCGCTCAGGTCATGTGCGGCGATGGCGCCGAAGGCGCTCGTGGTGAGGAACGCGAGCGCGACAAGGAGCGCGCGGCGGGGCGAGGTCGGTCGGGACATGATGGTCGGGGGCGGAAAGTGATGACCGAAAGTTAAGGGGTCGGCCTTCCCGCCGCCTCGATGGGACCACGTCGCGCCGCCGCGGTCCGCTCAACCTTGGTGCGCCTCGACGAGCCAGAGCCACTTGTCGACGCCCCGCGAGACATCGGTCAGCAGGTCCGCCGTCCCTGCGTCGCCCCGATCGTCCGCCTCCTCGACCGCCTCGCGCACCCCGCGCCCGAACTGGGCGAGTGCGTCGCTCAGCGCGGCCACGTGGTCCGCCGCGTCGGTGATGTCGCGCGGATACTCATCGAGGGACGAGTGCTCGGCCACGTGCCGCGCCGTGCCCTCGGCGGTGCCGCCGAGCTGCACGACCCGTTCGGCGATCTCGTCGATGTACGTCGCCACGTCGGCGTTGATCTCGTCGAAGAGCTTGTGCAGGCCGATGAAGCCGCGGCCCCTCACGTTCCAGTGCGCCTGCTTGCATTGCGTCTGGAGGTCGATGCAGTCGGCGAGCCGCTTGTTCAGCAGGCGCACCATGTCGGTGCGCACCTTCGTCGGGAGATCGTTGCGGGTGCGATGCAGGGAGGCGCGTTCGCTCCCGCGACCGTTCTCGCGGGTCGATTCGCGGGCGTCGCGGCTGGACTTGGTGGGATGGTCGGCGGTCGATGCGCGGGACATGGCGGGGGCTCCTCTCGTCGTGGTGAACCCCCTAGTACCCCTCGACGGAGCGCGCGTTACGCCGCGCCCTCCGCTTGTCGCTTCACCTGTTCCAGCACACGCCGATGGATCGCGTGCAGCAGCGCATCCGAGAAGAGCGTCCAGTACGCGTTCGGGTGCAGGTCGAGCGCATACCACGTACTCCCCTCGAGCCGCGTGCGGCCGTCGGGCAACGGCACGAGACGGAACTCGCCACGCGTCGAGCGGAAGTAACCGTCGACATGCGGGGCGTACACGTCGCGATACGGACTCCACTCCTGAAGTACCGGCGGCTGCTCCGCGACATCGAAGCCGAGCCGGTACGGCGGCTCCCAACGGGTGATCGGTTCGACGAACGCACCGGTCGAGAACTCGCAGCGCCGCACCGCGCCGACACCGGTGCCGATGAGCTCCGCGCGCACGGGGTACGCAATGCCGAGCCGGAACGCGAGACCGGGTCGCTCGGCGATCTCGCGGAAGGCGATGACCTCGTCCCACACGCGCTCGGCGGGCGCATCGACGATGATCGAGGTCACGAGCTCGCGGACCGGCGGGGACGGCGACGCGGCGTCGACCGCCGCGGCGCCCGGGAGGAGGAGCAACGAGTACGCCGCCCCGCTCCAGCCACCCCGCGAGTGTA
>CAYSAR010000282.1:0-3105 GCA_964428985.1 uncultured Gemmatimonadaceae bacterium
CCCTCCGCCGGCCCCCGCAGGGACGATCGGCGACGCGGGATGCCCGGCCATCGACGGGCTTATAGCACGGGGCCGCGGCGGCACTGCGGCCTTGGACGCCCCGGGGGGCTCGCCCCATTCCCGGCGCGCATCAGGCGGCCTCGACCTCGGAGACCTCGCCCACCAGGCGCGGGTCGAGGACCATGCGGCGGCCGGTCGAGCTGACCAGGCCGCTCTTGGCCATGGCAGAGAGGGTGCGCGAGACCGTCTCGCGTGACGACCCCACCATCTGTGCGATCACCTGGTGCGTCGGCAGGTCGCGGATCGTGTCCCCGCCCTCGCGCGCGCTGAGCTCGAGCAGCAGGTGCGCGACGCGCCCGCTCACGTCGAGCAGCATGAGCCCGCCGATCTTGTTGTCCGCCTCGAGGAGGCGCGCGCAGAGCGCGCGCAGCAGGCCGAACGACATCTCCGGCAGCTCGCGGATCGAGCGCCGGAAGTCGTCGCGGCGCAGCACGAGCAGCGACGTGTCGTCCATCGCGATGACGCTCGCGGCGTACGGCTCGTCGTCGAGCAGCGCCATCTCGCCGAAGAAGTCCCCCTCGCGCACGAGCGAGAGCACGACCTCGCGCCCGTCCTCGGCGATCAGCATCACCTTCACCTGCCCCTTCAGCACCACGTAGAACGCGTCGCACGGGTCGTGCGCGAAGCGGATCACGCGGTTCTTCGGGTACTCGCGCTGCGTCAGCAGCGGCGCGAGCAACTCGAGGTCGCTGTCGCGCAACTGCGAGAACAGCGGCACGTGCCGAAGGGTCCTGGGCAGGCTCATCCGGGCTCCGAAGCAGGGACGGGGGACGCCGCGCGTCGGCAACGGTCGCCGACGCACGCTGCGTAACATATCCGGCGCGCGAGGATGTCGCACCAGTCCCGGCGCGATCCGCGGCACGATTTGCGTCAGCATCGTGCCACGATCCGCGCGACGCCGCGCCTTACGCGCGCGCGCACGACGTGCCAGAATCCCCCGTCCGTCCTGACCACCCTTTCCCGACCAGACCATGGCCTTGGCCCAGGATGCCACGCCCTACGTGACCGATCGCCGCTTCTTCGGCCACCCGCGGGGGCTCGCGACGCTCTTCTTCACGGAGATGTGGGAGCGGTTCTCGTACTACGGACTGCGCCCGCTCCTCATCCTCTTCATGTCCGCCGCCCTCATGGAGGGCGGTTTCGGCTTCGACCGCACGCAGGCATCGGCCATCGTCGGCATCTACGCCGCGTCGGTGTACCTCGCGTCGCTCCCGGGCGGATGGGTCGCCGACCGACTCCTGGGCCTGCGCCGCGCGATCATGCTCGGCGCGGTGCTGATCACCTCGGGTCACCTCTCGATCGGCCTCTCCGGCATGGCCGGCCCCGACGTCGGGAAGATCTTCTTCTTCCTGGGCCTCGTGCTCATCGTGCTCGGCACCGGCCTGCTCAAGCCGAACATCTCGGCGATCGTCGGTGACCTGTATCCCGAGGGCGGCGCGCGTCGCGATGCCGGCTTCTCGATCTTCTACATGGGCATCAACACCGGCGCCTTCTTCGGCCAGCTGATCACCGGCTGGCTCGGCGAGGCGGTCGGGTGGCACTACGGCTTCGGCGCCGCCGGCGTCGGCATGCTGCTCGGCTTGGTCGTGTTCGCGCTGACGGCCCGCAAGACGCTCGGTCCCCTCGGCGTCGACATCACCGTCCACCCCGACCCGGCGGTGCACGCGCGACAGCAGCGCACGGTGAAGATGTCGGTCGGACTCGGACTCGGCGTGCTCGCCCTCGTCTTCGCGCTCGCGGCGATGGGCTCGATCACGATCGACGCGCAGGCGCTCGGCACCTACATGACGTATGTGCTCGTCGGCCTCGCGTTCGGCTTCTTCGCGTATGTGTTCGCGTTCGGCGGCCTCGACCGCGACGAGCGCAAGCGCATCGGCGTCATCGTCGTGCTGTTCATCTTCGCCGCGATCTTCTGGGCGGCGTTCGAGCAGGCGCCGACGTCGCTCAACCTCTTCGCGCGCGACTTCACCGACCGGCAGGTCGGCGGGTTCGAGATCCCGGCGACGTGGTTCCAGTCGGTGAACTCTGGCTTCATCATCATCTGCGCGCCGATCTTCGCCTGGATCTGGATCGCGATGGCGAAGCGCGGCTTCGACCTGTCGAGCCCGGCGAAGTTCGCGCTCGGCCTGCTGCTCGCGGGCATCGGCTTCTTCCTCATGATCTTCGCCGCGAACAAGATCGTCGCGAGCGGCGGCACCGAGCTCGTCTCTCCCTGGTGGCTCGTCGCGAGCTACTTCTTCCAGACGCTCGGCGAACTCTGCCTGAGTCCAGTCGGCCTCTCGTCGATGACGAAGCTCTCACCACGAAAGTACGTCGGGCAGATGATGGGCATCTGGTTCCTCGCGAGTTCGGTCGGCAACTTGATCGCCGGCCTGGTCGGCGGGCACGTCGATCCCGAGGCGCTGGAGCAGACGCCGGCGCTGTTCACCGCGACGACCGTCGCGCTCGTGGCCTCCGCGGTCGTGCTCGGCCTCATGATCGTGCCGATCCGGCGGATGATGGAGGGAGTGAAGGAGGTGTGAGATTCAGTGGACGGCAACAGCAAACGGCGCACCGCCGAGAGGCACCGAGGGCGCCGTGACGAACGAGCAATGACGTTCATTCGGCAGACCCTCTAGCAGAAGAGACAAACCCAAAGGGGCTTACGGCAATGTGCTCGCCGTAAGCCCCTTTTGAATCGTTCGAGTCGAAGCCGATCTCGAGCCGAAGCGGGAAGCCTCGGTGTCCTCGGCGCCTTGGCGTTGTGCAGTTCATAGTCACCTCACGCCGCTTACCTCACTCCTTCGACCCCATCCTCTTCTTCAGCGCCTCCAGCGCCGCGTCCGCGCTCGCTTCGCGCGCGGCGCGGCGTTGGCTGCGGGCGAGGCTGTCGAGATCGCGGTTCAGCGGCGCGTCATCCCGCAGGCCGAGTTCCTCGTCGGAGATTCCTTGCGTCCGCGGCGAGATCGACTCATCCGCGACGCCCGGGCGCATCCCCGCCCCGACCCCCGCCGACGCCTGCTTCATCTGCGCGACCATTCCATCGTACTCGCGCTCGGCGAGGCC
>CAYSAR010000283.1:0-3083 GCA_964428985.1 uncultured Gemmatimonadaceae bacterium
CGCCGAGGTACGTCTTGCGCGGCTCACCGACGGTGCACGCGATCGGGTCGGCCCAGAACGCCTTGTAGTAGGCGCCGCGATAGTAGTAGCAGGTGACGCGGAAGAGGCCGGGTGCCCAGAGGATCAGGTGGGCGGGGGAGTACGCGACGAACGCCGGCCACCAGAACGGCCACTCGCCGAAGAGCGCATGCGTCGAGTTCCCGAAGATCTCGGGCGAGTAGAACGGCGAGAGGTACGGTCCGTAGGTGTAGTTCGTGCCTTGGAACGCCGCCCACGTGGCGTAGACGAGGAACGCGGAGAAGACCGTGAACGTGATGAGCGGTTGGATCCACCAAGCGTCGGTGCGCATCGTCTCGCCGAAGCCTCGGCGGGCGATGGGCAGGGGCGCGTGAGCCATGTCCTCTCTCCCCGGGTATTGTGCGCCCCGAACTTGGACGCGGGGGCTCAACGCGGCAAGGCTGAGGCGGCGCGGGCGGATGCGAGAATCGGCGCGAGGGGGTGCCGGGTCGAGCCGCCACGTTCGACGCCTCGAGCCCGCGCGGACTGCGCGCGGTCCCTCGGACGGCCCGCCGGCCGTCTCCGGCGGGCCCCTACCATCTACCCTCTACACTCTGCGGTTCACGGCCGTCGCCCGGCGCGAGGCGGTGCGAACATCGAGGGATCCAATGGCCCCACCGCCACCTCGGTCACCTGGATCTCCTGACTCTGTCCCGCGACCTCGTTCACGAGGCGACGCGCGACGAGGATCCCGTTCGCCGGTCGGTAGTCATAGTAGCGCGTCACCGTCTCCACGTTCCCCTGCGCGCCTTGTTGCACGCCGCGCGACTCGAGCAGCAGTCCGGTCTGGCGCGAGTAGCATTCCGTCGTCATCGCGCCCGATCGCCAAGTGAGTCTCAGGCAGTCCGTCGGCTCCCCGTCGATCGTGCGCGGCTCGGCGAGCGTCGCGCTCCGGAACATCGACAGGCGGCGCCCTACCGACTCGATCCCGTCGGCGGCGCTCAGCTGTTGCGTCTCGTCGGCCCCGAGCGTGCGCGTGCCGCTCGCATCGCTCGACCAGCCGGTGCTGCCGTTGAAGCCCTGCCGCATCGTCCCGCTCGGTCCGTCGACGGCGATGAACACCGAATTCGGCCGCGCGTGCGCGACGGTGACTTCCGTCGGTTGGCTCGCGCCGCGCTCGGTCCAGCGGCTCACGGTGCGGATGCCCTGCAGGGACCCGAGCCGACCGCCGGGATCGATCGCGCGCGTGAAGCGGTCCATGATCGCTTCGGGGGTGCGGGCCGTGTCCGTCATCGCTCGCGTCGGCTGCTGCGATTCCCGCGTCGGCTGCGGTGGGGTCCTCGGCGGTTGTTGCGGCGGCTGCTGGGCGTCGGCCACGCCGGCGAACCCGATGACGAGCGCCGCAACGATCGCGCGACGCGACTGGGTGGATGCTGGATTGCGGCGCATGGTGACTCCTGGACGTGTCACCCGACGAACGAGGCGCGCGCCGCGCGCGGTTCCCGGCTTGTCCGGCGCTGAAGCGCCATCCGAGACCGTCAGCGCGCGCGGAACCTCGCGAGCGCCTCGCGCGTGAAGTCCGAGAGCACCATGCGTCCGCTCATCGCCGCGCGCTCGGCCATCAGCGCCTCCCAGTCATCGGTGCCACGCCAGAAGATGCGCTTCATCTCGCGCATCGCCTCGGGATTCGACGCCGCGAGCCGCTTCGCGTGGGCGTCCACGGCCGCGTCGAGCGCGACCTCGTCGTCGACGACCGTCGAGTAGAGCCCATGGCGTTCGCACCATGCGGCATCATGCCAGTCGGCGTGGACGGCCATCGCCTGGAAGGGCGCGAGGCCGAGCTTGCGCTCGATCACGACGCCGACGACGAACGGGCCGATGCCCACCTGGAGCTCGCTGAGCTTCACCTGCGCGCCGCGCACGGCGACGGCGTAGTCGCTCGCGCTGATCAACCCGATCGCGCCGCCGGCGGCGCGGCCCTGTACCCTGGCGATCACGAACTTCGGCGCGCGCACCATCGCCGCGATCACGCGGGCGAAGCCGGAGAAGAACTCTTTTCCCTGCGCGGGGTCGGCGACGGCGACGAACTCGTCGAACGACGCCCCCGCGCAGAACGTGCCGCTGCCGGCGCTGCGCAGCACGATCACGCGCGCGGCGTCGTCGGCGGCGAGCGTCTTAATGCCGTCGGCGAGCTGGTTCAGGAGACGCGCCGGGAGGGAGTTTCCCTTCGGGTGGCCGAACTCGACGGTGCCGACGCCGTCCCGGACGCTCGTCGTGACGGTGCCGTCCTCGGTGGCGGCGCGATTGGCAGGCTGGTGGGGCATCGGGGTAAATTACGGCCATGACGCAGACCTCGTCCAAGCCCCAGCCGCAGGACGACCCGGCGCTCGTCGCCGCGTTCGAGGCCCGCATCGCCGCCGGCGAGAGCATCGAGCCCAAGGACTGGATGCCCGAGCGCTATCGCCGGCAGTTGACGCGCATGATGGCGCAGCACGCGCATTCGGAGATCGTCGGCATGCTCCCCGAGGGCAACTGGATCACGCGCGCGCCGACGCTCCGCCGCAAGATGTCCCTCATCGCGAAGGTCCAGGATGAGGCGGGCCACGGCCTCTACATCTACTGCGGGACCGAGACGCTCGGCGTCGATCGGCACGAGCTCATCGGCCAACTGCTCGACGGCACGGCGAAGTACTCGTCGATCTTCAATTACCCGACGCTCTCGTGGGCCGACATGGGCGTCATCGGGTGGTTCGTCGATGGCGCCGCGATCGTGAACCAGACGGTGCTCGCGAAGGCGTCGTACGGCCCCTATGCGCGCGCGATGGTGCGCATCTGCAAGGAAGAGAACTTCCACAAGCGGCAGGGCTACGAGATCTGCGCGACGCTGGCCAAGGGCACGCCGGCGCAGAAGGCGATGCTCCAGGACGCGGTCAACCGCTTCTGGTGGCCGTCGCTGATGATGTTCGGGCCGAGCGACACCGACTCGCCGAACTCGGCCGAGCTCCTCAAGTGGCGCGTGAAGCGCAAGACGAACGACGAGCTGCGCCAGCGCTTCGTGAACCTGACGGTGCCGCAGGCGCAGGCGA
>CAYSAR010000284.1:0-3079 GCA_964428985.1 uncultured Gemmatimonadaceae bacterium
CGTTCATGCGGGCGTACGCGCTGTTGCTGCTGAAGACCTGCCACACGCGCGGCGCGCCGGCAATCGGCGGCATGTCGGCGCTGATCCCGATCAAGCGCGACGCGGCGGCGAACGAGCGCGCGCTCGCCGGCGTGCGTGCCGACAAGGCCCGCGATGCCGATGATGGCTACGATGGTGGATGGGTCGCGCACCCCGGCCTCGTGTCCGTCGCGATGGAGGAATTCAGCCGTGTGCTCGGGGACCGGCCCAATCAGATCGGTCGACAGCGGGATGACGTACGCGTGACCGCACGGGATCTCTTGGACTTCCGACCCGAGCAGCCGATCACCGAGGCGGGGCTGCGGCTCAACATCGACGTGGGGATCCGCTATCTCGCGAGCTGGCTCGCCGGGAACGGGTGCGTGCCGATCCATGACCTCATGGAAGACGCGGCGACGGCCGAGATCTCGCGGTCGCAGGTGTGGCAGTGGGTGCGGAGCCCGAAGGGGGTGCTGGAGGATGGGCGGAAGGTGACGGTCGAGATGGTGCGGTCGCTGGTGCCGGAGGTGCTTTCCGCGATCAAGGAAGGAGCGGGGGACATGGCACCGTACGATGAGGCGGCTCGGATCTTCGAGCGGCTGGCTACGTCGGATCGGCTTGAGGAGTTCTTGACGCTGGGGCTATACGAGACCGTGTCGTGATGCTGGACGAGAGACGAGGGGAAGGCCCGGCGACGCGAGTCGCGGGGAGTGGTGCACGATGCCTGATGCGAGGCCCCGCATCGACCCTCGCACCCTGCACCGAGGACCCTTCCCCGCGACTGGCATCGCCGGGCGCCTTCCCTGGTCCCTCCTCCAGCATCACCCTCGCTTCTCGCACATCAGCGCGAACGTATTCCCCTCGCCATCGAGGTACGTCGCGAGCCACAGATCATGGTCCGGCATCTTGGCGACGAAATGCGGGGCGGTATCGACCGTGACGCCTTTCGCGGTGAGCGCCGCATGCGCCGTGTCGATGTCGGGGACTTGGTAGTAGAGCAACGCGCTGCCGTGACTTTCCTTGCCCGGCTCGACCTCGCCGATGAGGATGCGCAATCCGCTGGCGTCGAAGAACGCCATCTTCGGCGGGGCGGAGAAGAGGTGCTTGAGGCCGAGCGTGTCGCGGTAGAACGCGGTCGCGCGCTCGATGTCCCGGACATTGAGCGCGACCTGTCCGACCTTCGTGATCCCGAGTGTGCCACCCATGTTGCCTCCGCAGTCGAAGATTGTTAGCTTAGCTAACTATATGGTGTCACCACCCCGGCATTCCCGTCAAGCCCCCTCGCGCGGGCGCCCGAGCGCCCGCGCGGCACCGCCCGAGCGCGACGTCGAGGCCGCGGCCGCGCTCCACTCGGCCGCCGTTCGGTTGTTGCGCCTCGTCCGCGCCAGCGACGACGCCGGCGGACTCACCGCGCCCCGCGCGTCGGCGCTCTCGCTGCTCGTCTTCGGCGGCCCGCTCACGCTCGGCGCGCTCGCGCGCGCGGAGCAGGTGCGGCCGCCGACCATCACGCGGCTCGTGCAGGGGATGGAGCGCGACGGACTCGTGCGGCTCGTCGATGACCCAGCCGACGCCCGCGTGCGGCGCGTGCACGCGACGGCGAAAGGTCGTAGACTCTTGCTCGAGGCGCGCGACCGGCGCGTCGGTCGCCTTGCCGAGTTGCTGGGCGCGCTCCCGAGTTCGCGGCGGCGGGTCGTGGAGCGAGCGACGGCGGTGCTCGTGGAGATGACCACGAAGCGGTGAACGGGGGAGGGAGACGGATGCGCGTGACATCGAGAGCAGGTGTGATCCTCGTCGCGGCGATCGGGATCGTCTTCGGGTCGACGATTGACGCGCAGCCGGCGCCGCGGCGAATCGAGCTGCCGAAGGCGAGTGCGACACATGACGAGGAGTTCACGGCAATCACCTCGGTCCGCGAGCTGCGCGACGGTCGCGTTCTCGCGACCGATGGCCGCGAGCAGCGCCTCGTCGTTCTCGATTTCGCGAAGGGGACCGCGACGCCGATCGGCCGGCGCGGGGGCGGGCCGAACGAGTATGGCATGGTCACATGGGTCTTCCCCATCGGCGGTGACAGTTCGTTGATGGTCGACATGGTCCAGCGCCGTTGGCTGCTCTTCGACGTCGACCGGATCGTCGAGACGGTCCCACCGGATGCACCGGGCGTGAAGGCGACGGCCGCGCATTGGGTGCAGGGGGCGGACTCGCGCGGGAACGTGCTCGTCCGCCTCATGGCGGAGCTCCCGGCGGGCGTCACGGACATCACACCTACCGATTCCATCGACATCGTGCTCGTCGAGCGCGCGACGGGGAAGGAGGAGCGCGTGGCGCGCATCCGTCCGCTGCCGACGCGACGAGAGGTCCGGCGCGATGGGGATCGCATCACGTTCAGTTCGTCGATGCCGACCGGCCCGGTGTCGATCGCCGAGGAGTTCGCATTCTTTCCCGACGGCGCCTTAGGCATCGCGCGGCTCGATCCCTTCCGTGTCGATTGGCGTCTGCCCGACGGCACATGGCGACTCGGCACGCCACTGCCCGTCGCGCGCATTCGAGTCGATCGACGCGAGCGCCGGGCGTTCCACGATCGCAACCGCGCGACCTACGAACGGCAACCGCCGCCGGGGCTCCCCATCCCGAGGGTCGAGCCGCCGGACGACTCCGAGTTCCCCGAGTACCTGCCGCCGTTCCCGGGGCAGCAGGGCGTCGTACTCGCCGGGCCGCGCGGCCTCCTCTTCATTCGTCGGACCAAGAGCGCGGACTACCCCGGCCTCAGCTACTTCGTCGTCGATCGCGAGAGCCGCCTGGTGGGCGAGCTCTTCCTCGCTGCCAACGAAACCATCGTCGGCGCGAGCGAGGCGAACCTCTACATTGGGTGGAAGGATGAGGACGACATCCAACGGCTGAGGCGCCACCCGTGGCCCCCGACCGTGAGCCCCGTCACGCCCCGGTAACCCAGCCCTTGCCCGCTCGTCCGTGAGGAAACCCCCCACGGAGCCCTTCGAGTGGCCATCACGCTGATCTGCGAGTGCGGACGTCGCCTCGACTTCAAGGATGAGTACGCCGGTCG
>CAYSAR010000285.1:0-3066 GCA_964428985.1 uncultured Gemmatimonadaceae bacterium
GCGCGGTCGGCCGGTCGATGACCGGTCGCGTCGCGCGCTCTTCATCGTCATCGCGACGATTCCCGCGGCGCTCGCGGGCGTGCTGCTCGAGGAGTACGCCGAGACCATCTTCCGCGCCCCGATCGTCACCGGCATCGCGCTGATCGTCATGGGCGCGCTGCTCTGGTATGTCGATGCGACCGCGCGCCGCGACCGGCCGCGCGCCGAGATGACCTGGCGCGATGCGCTCGTCGTCGGGCTCGCGCAGGTCCTTGCGCTCGTGCCCGGCGTCTCGCGCTCGGGCTCGACGATCACCGCCGGCCGCGCGCTCGGCTTCGATCGCTCATCGGCGGCCGTGTTCTCGTTCCTCATGTCGATGCCCATCATCCTCGGCGCCGCGATCTTCAAGGTCCCCGACGCGCTCGAGCAGACGGGGATCACGCTGCCGCTCGTCGCTGGCGTGTTCGCCGCGGCGCTGTCGGGCGTGCTCGCGATCACCGTGCTCCTCCGCTACGTGTCGCGGCGCGGCTATGGGGCGTTCGCCGTCTACCGTTTCCTGCTCGGCGCGCTCGTGATCGTGCTCTGGGCGACGCGGATCGTGACATGAGCTGGCATGGCGCGAGCGGTCCGGCGCTCGCGGCGGCGCTCGGCCTCCCGCGCGTCGAGGCGTTCGCCTCGCTCGGTTCAACGATGGATGTCGCGCACGACCTTGCCGCGGCGGGCGCGCCGGCGGGCACGCTCGTGATTGCCGAGGCGCAGCAAAGCGGACGCGGCCGTGGCGGTCATGCGTGGCGATCGGAGGCGGGGCGGGGCATCTGGATGACGCTCATTGAACGCCCGCGACCGGGCGACGGGCTCGATGTCCTCTCGCTGCGCATCGGCGTGCGGCTCGCACCGGTGCTCGACCGATGGACGCCGACCCCGGTGCGCCTCAAGTGGCCGAACGACCTGTTGGTCGGCGATCGCAAGCTCGGCGGGGTCCTCGTCGAGGCGCGATGGCGCGGCGATCGGCTCGACTGGGTCGCGATCGGACTCGGGATCAACCTCGTGCCGCCGGCTGACGCCATGGAGATCGCCGGGCTCGGCGCCATCGATCCGCACGTCGCCGTCGCGGAGATCGTGCCGGCGGCACGGGCCGCCGCGTTCGCGAGCGGACCGCTCGGACCCGACGAGCTCGAGGCATTCGCCGCGCGCGACGCCGCGGTCGGCCGGCCGATCACGTCACCGATCATCGGGACCGCGCGCGGCATCACGCCGCGCGGGGCGCTCGTCGTCGAGGCGGCCGACGGCGATGTCGAGTGCCGCACGGGATCCCTCCGCTTCGCACGCTCGCAGACCCCGCCTTCCACCTTGGAGGTGTCGCCCCATGCTGCTCGTCGTTGACGTCGGGAACACCGAGACCACGCTCGGCCTCTGTGACGGCGAGGTCGTGACCGACCATTGGCGCGTGACGACCGATGCCGCGCGCACGCCCGACGAGGTGTTCCTCCTGCTGCGCAACCTGCTCGCCGCAGCGAATGTGCCGCAGGATCGCGTGGACGGCGCGGCGATCGGGTCGGTCGTGCCGTCGGTGACCGGGCCGCTCGCGACCGCGGCGGCCCGGCTGACGGCGAGCAAGCCGGTGATCATCGATGCCCGGTCGCCGCTCGGCATCACGTTGGCGGTCGACGAGCCGCTGACCGTCGGCGCGGATCGCATCCTCAACACGCTCGCGGCGAGCCGCCTCTACCGGGCCGATTGCATCGTCGTCGACCTCGGGACGGCGACGACCTACGACTGCATCACGGCGGACGGGGTGTTCCTCGGCGGCGTGATCCAGCCCGGGGTGCGCACGTCGGCTGAGACGTTGTTCCGGCGGACCTCGAAGCTGCCGGCCACGGAGCTCGTGGCGCCGGCGAAGGTGATCGGGACGCGAACCGAGGAGTGCATTCGCGCAGGGGTGGTCTTCGGTGCGGCCGAGTCGGTGGACGGCCTGGTGCGGCGGATCAAGGCCGAGTGGCCCAACAAGTCAGTGCCGAAGGTCGTGGCCACCGGTGGACTGGCGGGGGAGATCAAGCCGTACTGCCGTGAGATCGAGATCGTGGAACCGGACCTGACCCTGCTGGGGTTAAGGATGGCGCACGAACTATTGGCGTGAGGTGAGTGGTGGAAGGTGTGCCTTCCAGCTTGTCAGTTTGGCAATCGGCGCCCGATCAAGTTGACCGGGCGCCGCTGCATTTCCGGCAGGCCGGATGGGTCGTAAAGTTCCGAACGGCTGCAAGTTACGCCGTGACAACGGACGCGTTGACTGGCATCGGGTTTGCTGGTAGGTTGCGGCGTTGTTAGCACTCGCAGCCGGCGAGTGCCAGCGCGTAAGGTCGCCGTTCTCACCTTATCTCACCAGCAGGAGGATCGATACTCATGGCAGCCAAGACTGCAGCCGCCAGCAAGGTCGCGCCGCTCGCCGACCGCGTCGTCGTGAAGGCGATGGAGGAGAGCGAGCAGATGCGGGGCGGGCTCTACATCCCTGACACCGCGAAGGAGAAGCCGCAGCAGGGCGAGGTGATCGCCGTCGGCCCGGGGCGCACCGAGGACGGGAAGCGCGTCCCGATGGAAGTGAAGGCGGGCGACAAGGTGCTCTACGGCAAGTACAGCGGCACCGAGGTGACGATCGACGGCGAGCAGCTGCTGATCCTGCGCGAGAGCGACATCCTCGCGGTCGTCAGCTGACACCTCACTCCTCACATCAACTCACAGGAACCTGAGACATGGCAGCGAAGGAACTCCACTTCAACGTGGACGCGCGCGCAGCCCTCAAGCGCGGCGTCGACCAGCTGGCCGAGGCGGTCAAGGTCACGCTCGGCCCCAAGGGCCGCAACGTCGTCATCGACAAGAAGTTCGGCGCCCCGACGGTCACCAAGGACGGCGTGACGGTCGCGAAGGAGATCGAGCTCGCGGACCCGATCGAGAACATGGGCGCGCAGATGGTCAAGGAGGTCGCGACGAAGACCTCCGACCTCGCCGGTGACGGCACGACGACGGCGACGGTGCTCGCGCAGGCGATCTTCCGCGAGGGCCTCAAGAACGTGACGGCCGGCGCGAACCCGA
>CAYSAR010000286.1:0-3046 GCA_964428985.1 uncultured Gemmatimonadaceae bacterium
ATGCGATGGTCGTGCGGTTCCATGAGCGCGGCGCGTTCGTCGCGCCGGCGCTCCCGGGTCTCACGTCGCTGCCGTTGCGCGTGCGGCAGGACCTTCACGTGTTCGCGCAGGCGGTCGTGCGTGTCGATGACGAGGCGCGGCCGGTCGAACTGCATTTCGACACGGGTTCGCGGCAAGGGTTGATGCTGAGCCGGCCGATCGTCGGCCACCGGCTGCGCTCGATGCCCGCGCTCAAGGACGTGATCGTCTCGCATGGTGTCGGCGGCCCGGCTCGAGGCGACATCGTGCGCGTGCGCGAACTTCAGCTCGGCGGCCAACGCGTTGCGAACGTGGCGACGGTAGTCCCCACCAAGGAGCAGGACGATAGCGCGCGCGTCGGACTTCCGGTGCTGCGGAACTTCCGCGTCTTCATCGACTACGCCGGCGGCCGCGTGCTGCTCGCGCCGCGTGCCGGCCGCGTGCCGGAGCGCGACCTCACGACCACGGGGCTTCGGCTCGCCGCGAACGGCGGCCGCACGTTCGTCCGCATCGAGGATGTCGTGCCGGGCTCGCCGGCGAAGGAGGCGGGCCTCGCGCCCGGGGACACGATCATCGCCCTCGACGAACGCGAGCTCGCGGGGCTCGAGGCGCACGAGGTGAACGATCGCATGGTCGTTCCGGCGCCAGGTACCGCCGTACGACTGCGCGTGCGGCGCGGAGGCCGACCGATCGACGTCACGCTGACGGCGCGCGAGCTGCTGCCCTGAGTCGCTAGCGGGTCGCCGAGGCGACCGGGCGGTCGCTAGCGCCCTCGCCCGAACGCCTCGACCGCCGCGATGAAGTTGTCGGGGGAGACCGGCTTCTCGAGATACGCGCTCGCGCCGAGCGCGAGGACCTCGTCGTGCGCCTTCGGGTCCTTCGACGCGGTGACGACGAGCACCGGGATCTGGTTCGTCCGCGACGACTGCTTGAGCTTCGTCAGCGTGACCTGGCCGCTGCCGGCCGGCATCGCGAGGTCGAGCACGATGAGATCGGGCGCCGGCGCACGCATCGCCGCCATCAGCGTGCTCGCGCCATCGAACGCCGGCGTGGCGTTGTGCCCCGCGCTGCGCAGCATCGCGCAGAGCAGCTGGGACATCTGACGGTCGTCATCCGCAACGAGGACTCTCATGCGCCGATTATCGGACGCTGACCGCCGCGTGACAAGTCCGGATCGTCGTCGGGATTCGTTCGGGCAACGCTACTCGCCGGGCGTGACGTGCCGGCCGACGCGCCATGCCATCGTCCCGAGCAGGAGCACGCCGACGACGAGCACCGCCCAGAGCATGAGTCGTCGCCCGCCGTCGTCGCCGAGCAGCCAGCGCCAGCGGTCACCCGGCAGCGCCTCGGTCGTGACCTCGCCGACCGTCGCGAGTGGCAGCGCATGCTCGGCGTCGCGCTCGTAGCCGGGAATCAGGCTCGAGAGGGGAAGCGAGGCGCGCTCGACGACCGGATTGCCGAACGCGAGGTGGAACGGCGGTTCGCCGCGCGCGACGAAGACGACCTGCGCCGGGCGCCAGCCGGCCTCGAGCGCGGGCGGCTCGGCACCGATGCCGCCGGAGCGCGGATCGATGCGCGCGAGCCAGTAGCGATCGGCGCGGCGCGCGATCTCCAGGGCCGGCGACTCGATCTCGGTGCCCGCGCGCACGAGTCGGTACGCAGTGCCGTCGGTGACGCGCCGCCAGTCCTCGGACGCGTCGTTCCGCGCGAGCAGTGTGACCGGTGCGACGGTGTTGCGCGCGGCGAAACGCAGGCGAACGGTCTCGACGGGAAGGCTCGCACCGAGGTCGAAGAGGTACTCGCCGTCGGTGTCGGTGGCGACGCCGGTCACTTGGCGCACCTCCCGCGGCGCTTCGGCGCGCGCGGTCGGCGTCACGGCGCGCGCGGCACGGAGCCGGAATGCGGGCGTGGTCCCGGCGATGCGCAGGTACTTCGCGCGGCGCGGCGAGAAGTCGATGCGCGGCTGGGAGAGCACCTCGGTCCCCTGCGAGACCCGGACGAGCGCGGCGCCCGAGGTGACACGGCGCCATGCGCGAAGGTCGTCGCTCTCGTCGATATCGACGTGGACGACCTCGGTGCCGGCGCCGGGCTCCCATTCCACGAGCAGCGCGAGCATCGGGTCATCGACCTTGCTTGCATCGAGGAGCCACGCGGTCGCCTGCGGCGATGTCGGCTGGGCGCGCGGCCCGACCGAGATGACGGCGCCATCGCGTCCGGTGCGGACGTAGACGCCCACATCCGCGCCACTCGTGGCGAGCGCGGACGAGACCGGGAACGCCGGGAGCGCGACGATGCGGTCGGGCTCGCGCGGACGGAGCTCGGCCCCGGCGAGCGCGAACGGCACCGCCTCGCCCGCGCCGTTCACGATGCGAATGTCGGCGAGGTCGCGTCGCGCGTCGCGATAGACCTCGATCGGGAGCGTGAGACGATGCAGTGCCTCGTCGCCGGCGAGCGTCAGCGGCGCGGTCGAGCGGAACGCCGTCCGATCCTGCGCGACCAGCGTGGATGAGGCGACCGTCGAGGCGAGGCACGCGATCGCGCCGGCGCCGATCAGCTGGACGCGGCTCATGCCATGCCCTCCGCCTGCTCGCCGGTCGCCGCGTCGCGCGACCGCGGCGGCACCGGCGACACCCAGCCGATGACGAGCATGAGGACGCCGACGCCGATGAACGAGACGATGCGCTCGACGCCGCTGGCGCGGGAGAGATCGACGAACAAGAGCTTGAGCACGACGATCGCCATGAGCCCGGCGCCGACGAGCCAAGGCGCGCGCCACGCCCGACGCGTCGCGGTGAGCATGACCGTGAGCGCGAGCAGCGCCCAGAAGACGGAGAGGGCCGATTGCACGAGCACGGAGCGCATCAGGTCGTCGAGGTCGTAGGGGACGCCGGCCCAGTGATGGATGGACCGGAGTAGGATCGCGTTGAGCCAGAGGAAGGTGAGCGCGCCGGCGGCGACGCGGAACGGGACGCCCTCGAACGGCGCGATGGGCGGCTGGCCGGTGCGCCGCGCGCAGAGCCAGAGCGCG
>CAYSAR010000287.1:0-3023 GCA_964428985.1 uncultured Gemmatimonadaceae bacterium
CGCATCTTCCTCCCGTACCCGGCATCCCTACCTCCCCCGCGAACCCCGCACCGGGGTAGCTCCTCCCCGCATCGCAGTCTCAGCGCGCCGCAGCCGGAGCGGCAGAAGTCTCGCGCGGAAGATGAGCCTCGATTCCCGCGCCAAGCGTCAACGTGAACAACGCCAGCGCCGCCCCCGTGTAGAACGGCACCCCCTTCCCCAGATAATCGAACGCGAACCCCGCCCAGATCGGCCCGATCACGCGCGCGAGGCCGCCGAACGTCTGCTGCACGCCCATGTACAGCCCACGCTCATGGTTCGGGATCACCTGTGAGAGCATCCCGGTCACGCACGGGAACGTGAACGCCGTGCCGAGCGGGATGAGGCCGATCGAGATCGCGAGCATCGGCAGGTTCTGCGCGTGGGGTAGCGAGGCGAGCCCCAGCGCGAGCAGCACGATGCCGATGCGCGAGAGCCGCGGCTCGCGGAACCGGTCGACCGCCGGACCGAGCAGCAGCGCGCGTGAGACGACCGACAGGATGCCGATGTACATGAAGACCCAGCCGATCCGCGTCTCGTCCACTTCGAACACGCTGGCGAGCAGGAAGAGCGCGAGGATCGCGGTCATCCCCTGGAACGCGCCCATGCCGATCGCATAGATCCAGATGAGGCGCGACGCCGGCTCCCCCGGATGCGACACGACGCGCAGCACCGCGGCGCGTGAGCTGCGGACCACCGGCCGCTCCGCCGTCTTCTTGTTCGCGTGCTCGTTCGACTCGGTGAGGTACTTCCACGCGAACAGCATGTTCAGCAGCGTCAGCGCCGCCGCGAGGAGGCCTGGCGCGGCGTAGTCGAGCCGGGCCGAGAACGACCCGATCACCGGGCCCAGCGCGACGCCCGCGTTCGTCGCCGCCGAGAGCCAGCCGAGCGCCTTCGCACGGTCCTTCGGCGCCGTGGCGTCGGCGACGTACGCCTGGATCACGCCGACCGTGCCGCCCCCCGCGCCCTGCACGATGCGCGAGAGGAAGAGCAACTCCAGCGTGTGCGCGAACGCGAAGACGACGTACGCGATGACCGCCGCCGCGAGGCCGATCATGAGCGCCGGCCGGCGCCCCATGCGGTCCGACACGCGCCCCCACATCGGCGCGCTGATCAACTGGGCGACTGCGAACATCGAGACGAGCAGCGCGATGACCGCGCCCTCGCCGCCCATGCCGATCGCGTCGAGGGCCCGCCAGAGCGGACCTTGGCCCACGAACCGCTTCGCGTAATAGGGCAGCAGCGGGAGCACCATGAGGAGCCCCACCATGTCCATGAACGCGGTGATCATGAGGACGACGAGCTTGCCCAGGTGCTGCCTCCGGCCGATCTCGGCCGATCTGGGTGGAACGGGGGTGAATGCCGACGTCGTTGGCGCGCCGAAAGATAGCGGGATGTGACATTCCCCGATGGCCGGCCCTGTCAGCGTCCCGTAAGTTCCCCTCCGTGCTCGAGATCCTCGGCAGGGCGGCACGCACATCGCTCGAGTCCATCGGGGCCGCCGGACGGCTAGCGGCCGATGCGGCTCGATCCTCACGCGACGTCCGGACCTGGTGGCCGAACTTCAGCCAGCAAGCCCGGCAGCTCGGCGTCGACTCACTGCCGATCGGCATGCTGATCGCGCTCTTCACCGGCGTCGTGCTCGCGCTCCTCGCGAGCTATAGCTTCACCGGCGCCGTGCCGCGCTACCTCGTCGGTACGCTCGTGCAGAAGACCGTCATGATGGAGCTCGCGCCGGTGCTGACCGGGCTCGCGCTCGCCGGCCGCGTCGGCGCGAACATCGCGGCCGAGATCGGCACGATGCGCGTGACCGAGCAGATCGACGCGCTCGAGACGCTCGCGTTCGATCCGATCGCCTACCTCGTCGTGCCGCGACTCCTTGCCGGCACGATCATGTTCCCCGTCGTCGTTGGCGTCGCGATGTTCGTCGGGCTCGGCGCCGGCTGGGTGGCGTCGCTGATGCTGCTCGACCTCTCGACGCCCGAGTTCCTGAAGGGCGTCCGGCTCTTCTTCGATGCGTTCGACGTGCGCTACGGGCTCGTGAAGGCCGCGAGCTTCGGGTTCGCCGTCACGCTCTTCGCCTGCGCGACCGGCCTGCGCACGCGCGGCGGCGCGCAGGGCGTCGGTTCGGCCGCGACGAGCGCCGTCGTGCAGTCCGCTGTCATGATCCTCATGCTCGATGCCTTCTGGGCGATGGTCTGGCTCCTTGGGAGGACCCCCACATGAAGAAGCGTTCCAACGACTGGCTCGTCGGCGCGGCGATCATCGCCACGCTCGTGCTGGTCGTCGCCTCGACCCTCTGGCTCCAGCAAGCCGACTTGGGCGGCGAGCGACTCGCCGTCACCGCCCGCTTCCGCGACGTCGGCAACATGCAGGTCGGCAACGCGGTCGTGATCCGCGGCGTGCGCTCGGGACGCGTGAAGGGCATCGAGCTCGCCGAGTCCGGCTGGGTGCTCGTCGATCTCGAACTCGAGGAGGGGATCGAACTGCCGCCTGACCCGGTCGTGCTCGTGCAGTCGGCATCGCTCTTCGGCGAATGGCAGGCGACGGTCACGCCGCGCGATGGCGCGCCGGCGAACCGCCAGGTGCACGCACAGCTGGACGACGTCGACCGCGCGCCGAGCGGGGCGCTGCCCGGCGCGGTGCTTCCCGACATCGCGCAGCTCACGACGGTCGCTGGCGGCATCGCGGGGAACGTGGCGTCGGTCGCCGAGCGCGTGCGCACCGCGTTCGACGACGACGCGGCGCGTGAGCTACGTGCCTCGCTGCGCAACTTCAATCAGGTCTCGTCGGAACTCGCGCGCACCGTGCGACTCCAAGGCCGCAACCTCGATTCGATCGCGGTCGACGTGCGCTCGGGCGCGAGCGACCTGTCGGACGCGGCCGCCGCGCTCGCGCGCACCGTCTCCCGCGTCGACACTGCGACGGCGACGGGCGAGGTGCGCAACATCGTCGAGGAGACGCAGCGCGCCTCGCAGTACATCCGCGAAGCGAGCGCGCGCCTC